>JBGTEW010000375.1:0-10037 GCA_041747615.1 Burkholderiaceae bacterium
GGCGTTCATCGAGCGCCGGCTGCGGCGCGACCGCGGCGGGCGCGATCAGGCACAGCAGACACGCGTTCAGATGCCGGCGTACCACTGGTAGCCGCGCAAGGGCTTCGGAAATCATTCGGTCGAGAATACGTGTACTATCCACCGGCTTTCGCTTGAGTCTCTGTCCTCCTTCGGTTTTTTCGGCCTTTGGTTGCAAAACCACAGCGCGTCTGGTTTCCTCAGGTTTACGTCTCTTGATCGTTGGCTCGCCGCGGGTTTTCCACGGCCGATTTGTTATGACTTCAAGGAACGTAGAAATGGCATCAGGAACAGTCAAGTGGTTTAACGACGCAAAAGGTTTTGGATTTATCACCCCCGAAGATGGTGGCAAGGATTTGTTTGCCCACTTCTCGGAAATCCAGGCAGGCGGCTTCAAGTCGCTGGCCGAGGGGCAACGCGTGGAATTCGTTGTCAAGCAGGGCGCCAAGGGCCCGCAGGCAGCCGAGATTCGCGCGACCTGACCGCTCGCAACCTAAAGGGAACCGCGGCCATGCGCCGCGGTTTTTTTTGGTCTGAATGGCGGGTGCACTACGAGTGCACAATAACAAGATGGCACGCAACGCCTCGCACGCCGCCGGCTCCGCTCCCGCAGTGCTCGACCTGATCGGCAACACGCCGATGATCGAGATCACGCAGCTTGATACCGGGCCCTGCACGTTGTTGTTGAAGCTCGAGTCGCAGAACCCGGGCGGATCGATCAAGGACCGCATTGGCCGCTCGATGATCGAAGGCGCCGAGCGGCGCGGCGATCTGAAACCGGGCGGCACCGTGGTCGAGGCCACTGCCGGCAACACCGGGCTCGGACTGGCGCTGGTCGCGCGCGCGAAAGGTTACCGCGTCGTTCTGGTCGTGCCTGACAAGATGTCGAGCGAAAAGGTCCTGCATCTGAAGGCGCTCGGCGCCGAAGTGCACATGACCCGATCGGATGTCGGCAAGGGCCACCCCGAGTATTACCAGGACGCCGCCGCGCGGTTGGCGGCGGAGATTCCCGGCGCGTTCTTCGCCAATCAGTTCGCCAACCCCGATAACCCGGATGCGCACGAGCGCACGACCGCGCCTGAAATCTGGCGGCAGTGCAACGAACGGCTGGATGCAATCGTGGTCGGCGTGGGGTCGGCGGGTACGGTGACCGGACTGACGCGTTACTTCCGCACCGTTGCACCGGCGCTTGAGTTCGTCCTCGCTGATCCTGCCGGCTCGATCCTCGCGGACTATATAAAGACAGGGACGATCGGCGTCGCCGGCTCGTGGGCTGTCGAGGGCATCGGAGAGGATTTCATTCCGCCGATTGCCGACCTCAGCGGGGTCAAGCACGCCTACTCGATCGCGGACGAAGAAAGCTTCGCGACGGCGCGGGCACTGCTGCGCGCCGAGGGAATTTCCGGCGGCTCCTCGACTGGCACCTTGCTCGCAGCGGCGCTGCGTTACTGCCGCGCGCAGACAACGCCCAAGCGCGTCGTCAGCTTTGTCTGCGATACAGGGACGCGCTACTTGTCGAAGGTCTACAACGACCAGTGGATGATCGACCAGGGTCTGCTGAAGCGGCCGCAGCTTGGTGACCTGCGCGACCTAATCGCGCGGCGATTCGACGAAGGCGCGGTGATCGCGGTGGGACCCGACGACACGCTGTTGAGCGCATTTCAACGAATGCGGCTGGCGGAGGTTTCGCAGTTGCCGGTACTGGACAAGGAAAGACTGGTCGGAGTGATCGACGAGTCGGATGTGCTGCTGACGGTGCATGACGACACGGCGCGATTCCATTCACCGGTGCACGCGGCGATGACGACGCAGCTCGACACGGTGCGGCCCGATGCCAGCCTCGAAACCCTGCAGGCAATACTGGATCGAGGTCTGGTCGCGATCATCGCCGATGACAGGCAGTTCTATGGCCTGGTCACGCGCTTCGACCTGTTGAATCACCTGCGCAAGAAACTGACATGAGCCCGACTGAAGCCGAACGACCCGACTTTGCCACCCGTGTTATCCACGCGGGGCAGTCGCCCGATCCGTCGACCGGCGCGATCATGCCGCCGATCTATGCAACATCGACGTTCGTCCAGCAGAGCCCCGGCGTACACAAGGGGCTCGACTACGGCCGCTCGCACAATCCAACACGCTGGGCGCTAGAGCGTTGCGTCGCTGATCTTGAGAGCGGAGCACAGGCGTATGCATTCGCGTCCGGCATGGCGGCGATCGCCACCGTGCTCGAAACGCTCGATGCCGGCGCGCACATCGTCGCCGGCGACGATCTGTATGGCGGCACATTCAGATTGTTCGAGAGAGTGCGCAAGCGCAGTGCGGGGCATGCATTCACGTTTGCCGACATGTCGAACCTGGACGAGCTGCGTGCGGCGCTCAAGCCTGAGACCCGGATGGTGTGTGTAGAAACGCCCAGCAATCCGCTACTGAAGCTGGCCGATCTTGAGGCGATCGCGCAGCTTTGCCGCGAGCGCAACATCGTCGCAGTCGCCGACAACACGTTCGCCAGCCCGTGGGTGCAGCGACCGCTTGAAGTCGGCTTCGACGTGGTCGTGCATTCGACGACGAAGTATCTGAACGGGCATTCGGATGTGGTCGGCGGCGTTGCCGTCGTCTCGGCAGACGAGCGGCTTGCGCCGATACGGGAGCAACTCGGCTTTCTGCAGAATGCAGTCGGCGCGATCGCCGGACCGTTCGACAGTTTTCTCACGCTGCGCGGGATCAAGACGCTGGCGCTGCGGATGCAGCGGCATTGCGAGAACGCGCTGGCGCTGGCGCGATGGCTCGAAGCGCAGCCGCAGGTCAAGCGCGTGCGCTATCCGGGCTTGCCGTCGCATCCGCATTACGCGCTCGCGCAGCGGCAGATGCACGGCTATGGCGGAATGATCTCGCTCGACCTCGCGACCGATCTCGCCGGCACGCGCCGCTTCCTCGAGCGCTGCGAAATCTTCGCGCTCGCCGAAAGCCTCGGCGGCGTCGAAAGCCTGATCGAGCACCCGGCCATCATGACGCATGCCACGATTCCGCCGCCGCAACGCACCGCGCTGGGCATCGGCGATAACCTCGTGCGGCTGTCGGTCGGAATCGAAAACATCGACGACCTGCAACGCGACTTGCGTCGTGCACTGTCGGCGATCTAATCGGGGTCAGACCCCGATTTTTCAGCCAGCCGGAGCAGGCGCGTCATCAATGCGTCGGGTATCTCAACGCCGGTTGAACGTGCGTGCTCGGCTAATCGTTCTCGACGCTCGCCCGGCAATCGCACTTCAGGGTCTGCGGACATCGCGGCGATCAGCGCTTCGAGCCTCGAGTGATAAACATCCATCCCCGCCAGTGCAGCGGGATCGATCACCAGGAACGCCTGGCCGAGCCGCGGCTGATTGCCTTCATCCACGAAAAACGAGTCGGCCTCGAACCCAAATTGCGCGCCAGTCAGCGCGGTGCACAGCAGCTCAACGATCAGCGCGAGCATCGCACCCTTGACGCCGCCGGCAGGAAGCATCAACCCGTCGAGCGCCGCCTTGGCATCGGTCGTAGGTTGTCCGTTGCGGTCGAGCGCCCAGCCTTGCGGAATCGGTTTGCCCTGCTGCGCAGCGATCATCACCTTGCCGCGCGCGGCCTCCGACAACGACAGATCGATGCTCAGCGGCGAAGCGCCACGGCGCGGAAATACCGCGGCGACCGGATTGGTTCCGAACAGCGCACGCTTTCCACCCCACGCCGGCATTGCAGCCGGCGAATTGCTGAAGGCAAGGCCGACCATCGACTGCTCCGCCACGCTGGCGAGGTGATAAGCAGCCACGCCGAAGTGGTGGCTGTTGGTCACCGCGGCGAAGCCGACGCCGAGAGTGCGCGCGCGTCCTATGGCTTCATTCACCGCCAATTCGCAAGCCGGAAACGCCAGACCGTTTCCCGCATCGATCAAGCAGGCGGCCGGTTTTTCGCTCACGATGCGGGCTCTCGCGCGGCCGTCAGCACGGCCGTTCTTCAGATGCGCCGCGTACTGCGCGACTCTTGCAACGCCGTGCGAAGCCATGCCTTGCGCATCGGCCGCCACCAGCGCGCGCGTCGTCGCTGCGGCCATCGCATGATCGGCGCCTGCGCACTCGAGCGCCTGCTTGGCAAGCGATTCCAGGCGCTCCAGCGAGACGATAGTCATTGCCGGCGGCGGTAAGGCTATTTCAGACCCTCGAGGTCACTGAGCAACGCGGCCCGGTTGCTTGCGTTCTGCACCAACGCAGCCTGGGCTTCGGACCGTGACTTGTACTCGGAACCTTCATTAGTGTTTCCCGCCAAGGCCGCGGCGCGCGCCAGCGCTTCGTAGGCGTAGCCGAGGTAGAAAGGTTCGAGCGATCCGCTGTAGCCCAGGCACACCTCGGCCTGTCGCGTTGCCTCGGCGGCGTTACCCAGCAGGCTTTGAATCCGGGATGCTTGCCAATAGCCGATCGAAAGGTTTTCGTTGGTGCAGTCTGCCCGGTTCATCCAGTGGTAGAGCGACGCCTGGTTAAGAGCCACCATCAGCCTGTCTTCCTCAGGGGTTCGGTTCGACTTGTCGATAAGGTCCCACGCCGAATTGAAGCAGTGTGCGGCGAAGTGTTTGTGGGCAGCAGCTACGTCGAATGCCGGGGCGTCGTTCATCGCGGTCGTTCGTGATGACCAGGCACTACGCCTACGCTTGCGCTTGCTTTGCAGCAGCCCGCGATAAATCGGGGTCTGACCCCGATTTCGGATCCTTCCGCATGCGCCAGCCCTGCATGATCCAGACGAGCAGGGCAATCGCGAGACCAGGGATGTAGAACCAGTGTGCGCTGATGCGATCGGTCGGCAGCTTGACGGCGACGATATCGAAGCCCTGTTCGATTCTCGCCTTGGCCGCTCTGCTGCCGAACTGCACCGCGCCTACCTGCAGTTGTTCGCCCAGGCCACTGACAGTCAGCCCGGCTTCGGCGAGACGCTTGCGGGCCTCGAGCAGCGCATTGGCTTCGCCGGTAGCGGCAGCCTTGGCGCCGAGCTGCACCGCCACGGTTTTTCTCCGATCGGCGCCTTCGAGCGATGTGCCCTGGATCACGAATACCAGCCGATCACGATCGTCGAGCTGGTTGACGACTTCGTAAAAGCGCGACGCCGGAGCATCGGTGTATTCAGGCGCGATTCGATCGGCAAACCAGTCAGGTCGGAACAGCACAAAGGTCGCAGCGAGCAGCAGCACGACTTCCCACCAGCGGCACTTGATGCGAAACCACCTGAGCGTGGCGGCGGCGAAAAGCAGCGACGCGATCGTCGCGGAGGCGGCCACCAGCAGCGCCTCGCCCCAGCCGTGGATATCGACCAGCAGCAACGCCGGATTGAAGATCCAGATGAACGGCAGCAGCACCGTACGCACTGCATAGACCGATCCTTGAATACCCACCTTTATCGGATCTTCCTTCGCAATCGCTGCCGCGGCAAAGCTTGCGAGGCCGACCGGCGGCGTGATGTCGCCCATGATCCCGTAATAAAACACGAACAGGTGCACGGCGATCAGCGGGATCACCAATCCGGATTGCGCACCGAGCTCGACGATCACCGGCGCCATCAGCGTCGCGACCAGGATGTAGTTGGCGGTGGTGGGCACGCCGAGCCCGAGCACCAGGCACACGAACGCGGTGAACAGCAGCATCACCAGCACGTTGCCGCCGGAGACGAACTCCACGAAGTCGGTCATCCGCAGTCCAAGGCCGGTCAACGTGATGGCGCCGACGATGATGCCGGCGCAGCCGGTGGCGATGGCGATACCGATCATGTTGCGGGCACCATCGCTGCAGCCGACGACGACATCGTTCAGGCCGCGTTTCAACTCGCCGCCAATACCCTTGCTACCGCGGAAGAAATGGATCAGCGGGCGTTGCGTGGCCATCAGCACGATCTGGGTGACGATCGCGTAGAAAGCCGAAAGCCCCGGCGACAGTTCTTCGACCATCAGGCACCACAGCAATACGCCAATCGGAATCAGGAAATGCAACCCTGCCTTCACCGTTGGCCAGGCCGGTGGCAGCACAGGATTGTTGACGTCGATTTCGGTCGGCAGATTAGGTTCGCGCGCCGCGACCCATGCGCTGCCGATATAAAGGGCGGCCAGCAGTGCCGTCAGAATCCATGGGGCGGCGGCGCCGAACAAGGCCTGCGCCCCGATAGCGATGTAATAGATCGCGCCGACTGCCGCCGCTGTGCCGGCAATGCCGAGGCCCCAGGAGAGAAGTGCTGCGCTTGCACTGCGATCGCGCACCCGCGAAATCGGCTCCATACCCAGCCGCAGCGCTTCCAGATGAACGATGTAGAACAGCGCGATGTAGCTGATGGCGGCCGGAACGAATGCGTGCCGGATGACGTCGGTGTACGGAAGCCCGACATACTCGACCATCAGGAAAGCGGCGGCGCCCATCACCGGCGGCATGATCTGGCCGTTGACCGACGAAGATGTCTCGATCGCCGCGGCCTTGATCCCGCCGTAACCCGCTTTCTTCATCAGCGGAATCGTGAAGATGCCGCCGGAGACGACGTTGCTGACCGAGGAGCCCGAGATCAGCCCGTTCGCCGCTGACGAGACAACCGCTACCTTGGCCGGGCCGCCGCGCATGTGTCCAAGCAGCGCGAAGCTCACTTGCATCATGTAGTTTCCGCCGCCCGCACGATCAAGCAAAGTGCCGAACAACACGAACACGAAGATGAAACCGACCGAAACTCCGAGGGCAATGCCGTACACGCCTTCGGTCACCAGCCACATATGCGACACCGTGCGCGGAATCGACGCGCCTTTGTGGGCGAGCACGTCGGGAAGGTACGCGCCGAGCAGCACATAGCCGAGGAAGATCACCGCCAGAACCGCCATCGGCGCACCGACCGCGCGCCGCGTCGCTTCGAGCAGCAGCAGGATGCCGGTAACGCCGACGATGATGTCCATCTGCGTCGGCGCCGCCGGCCGTGTTGCCAGCTCGCGATAGAACAGGAAAAGATAACCGCCGGCAAAGGCGGCCACGACTCCGAGTATCCAGTCCAGCGCCGGCACACGATCGCGCGGCGAGCGCTTTAGCGCGGGAAACGCCAGGAATGCAAGAAAGAGCCCTATCGCCAAATGGATCGAGCGCGCCTCGGTGTCCAGGAATACGCCGAACCCCAGCGAGAACGGCAGTGGCGATGAATACCACAGCTGGAACAGCACCCAGGCCAAACCCACCGCGAGCATTACCTTGCCGTGGAAACCTGTCGTCGAGCGTCCGCCGAGGTCGGCGTCGACCACCAATTGCTTGATCCGGTCTTCGCCGAGATGCATCTCCGCGGTCGGCGTGACGTTGTCTTCGAGCTTGTTGTTCTTCACGCGCTCTCCCCGAACAGCAAGACGGGCGGTCATGCCGCCCGTCTAATTATCTGACTTCAAGCACGCTTTGCGTGCGAAAAGTTACTTTATCCAGCCTTTCTCTTTGTAGTAGCGCACTGCGCCCTCGTGCAGAGGTGCAGATAATCCGTTCTTGATCATGTCCTGCGGATTCAGATTGGCCAGTGCCGGATGCAGTTTCTTGAACTCGTCGAGGTTGTCGAACACCGCTTTGGTCACCGCATAGACGACATCGGCCGGTACCTTGGCCGACGACACGACCGTAGCCTGCACGCCGAACGTGGTGATCGGCTTCGCGTTGTTCGGATACATGCCGCCGGGAACGGTGGCAACCGCGTAGTACGGCCGCTCATTGACCAGCTTATCGACCGCAGGGCCGGTCAGCGACACCAGTTGCGCGCCGCAGATCGTCGTCGGATCCTGAATGTTGGCCGACGGATGGCCGACCGCGTAGAAGAACCCATCGATCTTGCCGTCACACAGCGCCGGGCCGTGCTCGTCCGGGCGCAACTCCGAAGCCAGCGAAAAGTCACTGGCCTTCCAGCCCATCGCGGCCAACAGTTCGTCCATCGAGGAGCGCGTCCCCGAGCCCGGATTGCCGACGTTGAACCGCTTGCCCTTGAAATCCGAGAAGCTCGAGATTTTCGCTTCCTTGCGCGCCACGACCGTGAACGGCTCCGGATGCAGAGCGAACACCGCACGGATGTCGCTGAACGCACCGTCCTTCTTCATCGGGCCCTCGCCCTTGGTCGCAAAGTACTGCACGTCCGATTGCGCGACGCCGAATTCGAGCTCGCCCGACTTCAGCAGATTGACGTTGGCCACCGAACCACCGGTCGATTCGACCGAGCAGCGCAGGTTGTGCTTGGCGCGGTCCCGATTGACCAGACGGCAGATTGCACCACCGGCCGGGTAGTAGACGCCGGTAACACCTCCCGTGCCAATCGTGATGAAGCGCTGCTGCGCGCTGGCAGCGCCCGGCAATGTCGCTGTTGTTACGAATGCTGCGGCGAACGCCGCCGCGCACATTGAAATCCTGAAAGTCATCGTGTTTCTCCTTGTAAACCCGCGCAGGGAAAGGCACCTTACTCGTGGCGCGAACTCGGCGCAAGACGGGCGTTCCCGGCATCGATTCAGCCCTGAATCGAGCCCACCGCGCTGTCAAATGCGCGCACCAGCCGCTCGATCAGCAGCTGAAGTTCGTCATCGCTGATGATCAACGGCGGCGCGAGCAGCACGTGGTCGCCCCGGGCGCCATCGATCGTGCCGCCCATCGGATAACACAGAAGTCCTGCATCCATCGCGGCCTTCTTGATACGCGCGTGCAGTTTCAGCGCGGGATCGAAGGGTGCCCTTGTATCGCGGTCAGCCACCAGCTCGACCGCCTGAAAAAGCCCGCGCCCCCGCACGTCGCCCACGTTGGGATGATCGGCGAAGGCCGCACCGAGCTTCGCGCGCAATGTTGACCCTTGCTGCGCGCAGCGCTCGACCAGCCCGTCGCGCGCAAGCACCTGCTGAACCGCGAGCGCTGCGGCGCACGCAACCGGGTGGCCAATGTATGTATGCCCGTGCTGAAAAAAACCGGAGCCGGCGCCGATCGCATCGATCACCTTGCTGCCGATCAGCACCGCACCGACCGGCTGGTAGCCGCCGCCGAGCCCCTTTGCGATCGCCATCAGGTCCGGCGCCACGCCTTCCTGCTCGCACGCGTGCAATGTGCCGGTGCGGCCCATGCCGCACATCACTTCGTCGAGGATCAGCAGGATGCCGTGGCGGTCGCACAGTTCGCGCACGCGCTCGAAGTAGCCGGGCGGTGCCGTCAGTGCGCCGCTGGTGGCGCCGCCAACCGTCTCGGCCACGAACGCGATCACATTTTCACCGCCGATGCGGTCGATCGTCTCGGCGAGCTCGTGTGCGAGCCGCTCGCCGTATTGCTCAGGCGATTCGCCATCGCGCTGATCGCGATATGCGTAGGGTGGCGACACATGCGCGACGTCGATCAGCAACGGTGCGAACTGCCGCCGCCGCCATTGATTGCCGCCGACCGCAAGCGCTCCGAGCGTGTTGCCGTGGTAGCTGTTGCGTCGAGCGATGAAGCGCGCGCGCTGCGACTCGCCCTTCTCGACGAAGTATTGCCGTGCCAGCTTCAACGCCGCCTCCATTGCTTCCGAGCCGCCGGAGACCAGGTACGCGTGCGACACGCCTGCCGGGGCCGAGCGGATCAGCGTATCGGCCAGCTGCTCCGCAACGTCGGTCGAGAAAAAACTGGTGTGCGCGTAGGCGATGCGATCGATCTGCGCGTGCATCGCGGCGAGCACATCGGGATGGCCGTGTCCCAGGCACGACACCGCGGCTCCCCCGGACGCATCGAGGTATTTCCTGCCCGCGCTGTCGGTGATCCAGCAACCTTCCGCGCCGACGGCAATCGGATAGTTACCACGCAGCTGACGATGCAGGATATGCGAGTCAATGTGCATGCTACGAGTACATATAGGGCCTGACGTCGATTGTAGGGGCACGCCCGGTGATGGCATCGCACACCAGGCGCGCGCTGCCGGCCGCCAGCGTCCATCCGAGCGCGCCGTGGCCCACATTCAGATACAGGTGGTCCACGGGCGTGCGCCCGATGATCGGCCGGCCGCTCGGC
>JBGTEW010000376.1:0-1959 GCA_041747615.1 Burkholderiaceae bacterium
GGCCGCGCGCTTCGGGCAGCGGCACCGGCTCGGGCACTACGGTCGGCGCCGGACGCGGCGCACCCGCGTCCTGCAATGCCTGCTGCATCAGCTTGTCGAACGGCAGATAAAGCAGCGGGTTGCTGTTGCGCACATCGACCATCACTTTGCTGGTGTTTGAGAACACCTGCTGCATCGTGTCGATATAAAGCCGGTCACGTGTCACCTGCGGCGCCTTCTGGTACTCGACCAGTATCTGCTGAAAGCGCGACGCATCGCCCTGTGCGGTTTCAACGATGCGCGAGCGGTATCCATCGGCTTCCTGTAGCAGGCGCGACGCCAGGCCGCGAGCGCGTGGCACGACATCGTTGGCGTATGCCTGGCCTTCGTTGATCTGCCGCTCGCGATCCTGACCGGCCTTGACCGCATCGTCGAACGCGGCTTGCACCTGCTCGGGCGGTTGTGCGTTCTGAATCGCAACGGCTGACACCAGGATGCCCGTGCCGTACCGATCGAGCATGGCTTGCATCAGCTTGCGTACCTCGATCGCGATTTCCTGGCGCGATTCGTACAGCACCGAGTCCATCCTCTTGCGGCCAACGACTTCACGCATGGCAGATTCGGCCGCCTGTATCACGGCCGAAGTCGGATTGCGGCTGTTGAATAGATAGTCCTGCGCGCCATCGTCCTTGATTCGATATTGCACTTCGTATTGAAGGTCGACGATGTTCTCTTCGTCCGTCAGCATCAGGGCCTCTTTCAGCCGGTCGGGACGGCCACGCGTTCCAACCTCGACCCGGCGCAGCGACAGGATGTCGACCAGCTCGCTATTCTGGATCGGCCACGGCATGCGCCACCGAAAACCCGGCGATGTCGTCTGCGAATACTTCCCGAACGTCGTGACGACGCCGACCTGACCTTCTGGAACGATATAAAAGCCGCTGCCCAGCCAAATTAGCCCAATGACGCCAAGCACGGCCGCGAGGCCAATACCCGTTCCCTTGCCGTCCGGCGTGAAGCCGCCGAAGCGTCCGCCGTTGCCCCCATTGCCTCCGCGCCGGCCGCCGCGTTTGCCGAAAAGGTTCGACAGCCTGCGATTGAAGTCGCGCCAGAGCTCGTCAAGATCGGGCGGGCCGTCGCTGGGACGTCGCGGGCCGGGCCTGGGTTCCTGCTCCCGGCGAGGCTCGTCCTTGCCCTCGTCGTCGGCACCGTTGGAGCCATTTCCACCTCGGCCCCACTTGGGGTCGTTAAGCGACATTTGATCCCAGACTGCTTGAAGTGAGTGTCATATAAGCGGCAACACTTAAATCATGCCGCTGCTGAGCTTGGCCAGGAAGGAGATTCTTCGCCCTGTTTCGCGACGCCGGGTACGGTACGGTCATTGGCCGAACGTTCGACGAATTCGACAACTGCGTCGCGCAACAATTCCACACCCGCCCCCGTTTGCGCGCTGACGGAAACGGCGGCGATGTTATCACGCACGTCACGCGTGACCGACGGTGCGCGGCCGGTCAGATCGATCTTGTTATAAACCACGATGACCGGCACTTTTTCGGCGCCGATTTCGGTCAGCACGCGCTCCACTTCGGCCATCTGTTCGGCGCGCGCAGGCGATGCCGCATCAACCACATGCAACAGCAGGTCGGCCTCGGCAGTCTCGTCGAGAGTCGACTTGAAGGCCTCAATCAACTGATGCGGCAGCCCGCGAATGAAGCCGACGGTGTCCGAAATCACCGCTTCGATTCTCGAGTGGCCGTTTTGACCCAGATGGCATTTGCGAGCAGTCGTGTCCAGCGTCGCGAACAGCTGATCCGCCGCATACGCACTGCCCTGCGTCAGCCCGTTGAACAGCGTCGACTTTCCGGCGTTGGTATAGCCGACCAGAGAAATCGAAACGACATCGTTGCGCGCGCGTGCCCGCCGTCGGGTCCGACGCTGCTTCTCCGACTGCTTAAGGCGCTCGCGCAGCCGCCGCATTTT
>JBGTEW010000377.1:0-4402 GCA_041747615.1 Burkholderiaceae bacterium
CGGGTTGCTCATCCTGGATCTGCAATGCGCCTTCGGCGGTGCGAGTCGTGATGACTTCGGCCGACGGGTCGAGATCAAGAAACAGGACGCTTAATGCATCGGTGATGAGCGAGTGATCGTCGACGACGAGTATTTTCATGGTGTTCGAGCCGCGCGTTGATGGTTGTAGACGCGATGACGCACGACGGGCGGCATTGTAGACCGCGAAAAGCGGCCTGCCATACGCGGAATTGCGCCGTTAATCGTCCGGTTGGACGCGATTAAAGCGGCCGCAGGTGAATGGCAGCCGAACACGCCTGCGCCTTCGCGCGCGCATCGTTCATTGTCAGTGCCCGCGCCAGCGCAACGCCCATCCGGCGCTTGACGAAAGACTCGGGCTTGCCGAACAGCCTGACCGATGTTCCCGGAATGGACAGTGCAGCGGCGACCCCTTCGAAGCGCATCGCCTGTGCATCGTGGCCGCCGTAGATCACCGCGCTGGCGCCGGGCGTGCACAGAGAAGTGTCGATCGGCAGACCGAGCAGTGCGCGCGCGTGCAGCTCGAACTCGCTCTGCCATTGCGTCACCATCGTCACCATGCCGGTGTCATGCGGGCGAGGGCTGACCTCCGAAAACCAGACTGAATCGTCTTTGACGAAAAGCTCGACACCGAAGATGCCGGTGCCGCCCAGGTTGGCGGTCACTGTTGCCGCAATTTGCTGCGCCTTTGCCAGTGCGGTGCCTGCCATCGCATGAGGCTGCCAGCTTTCGACGTAATCGCCGGCAACCTGCACGTGACCGATCGGCTCGCAGAAATGCGTCTCGATTGCACCCTCCTGGCCCATTGCGCGCACGGTCAGCAGCGTGATCTCGTAGTCGAAGTCGATCACGCCTTCTACGATCACGCGGCCGAGTGCCACGCGGCCGCCGGCGTTCGCGTACTCCCACGCGGCTTCGATCCTATCGGCGGTGTCGACACGGCTCTGGCCCTTGCCCGATGAAGACATCACCGGCTTGACGATGCAGGGAAGGCCAAGCAAGTCGACAGCCGCGCGCAGCTCGACGAGCGAGCTCGCGAACCGGTAAGGTGAAGTAGGCAGACCGAGCGTCTCGGCGGCCAGGCGCCGGATGCCTTCGCGGTTCATCGTCAACTGCGCGGCGCGCGCCGTCGGCACCACGCGCGCCAGTCCTTCCTGCTCGATTTTCGCCAGTGCATCGGTGGCTATGGCCTCAATCTCGGGTACGACGATCGCCGGCCGCTCGGCCTCGATCAGCGCACGCAGCGCGACAGGGTCAGCCATGTTGATGACGTGCGCGCGGTGCGCGACCTGCTGGCCCGGTGCGTTTGCGTAGCGGTCGACCGCAATCGTTTCGACTCCGAGCCGTTGCAGCTCGATGATCACTTCCTTGCCAAGTTCCCCCGCACCGAGCAGCATCACTTTCAATGCCGCCGGCGACAGCGGCGTTCCGAGCGCAGGTACTTCCCGGTGACTTTGGGGCTTCATATTCCGACTATCGCACAGCCCCGCGTTCGCTTATAACGCCGCCGATGCTCGATGCCATCGACCTGGGGTGCGAACGCGGCGAACGGACATTGTTTTCCGGACTTGCGTTTGCGGCGGCTGCCGGATCGTTGCTTCGGGTCGCAGGACCGAACGGTACCGGCAAGACGAGTCTGTTGCGGATCCTGTGCGGACTGCTCGAACCAACCGCGGGCGACGTACGGTGGGGCGGCCGCTCCATTCGCCGGCAACGCGAGGAGTACTGGAAGGATCTCGTGTACATCGGGCATCTGAACGGTGTGAAGGACGATCTGACGGCGTACGAGAACCTGCGGGTCGCACAGGCCGTCGCCGGACGCAAAACTGGCGAGCAGGTTTTGCGGCATGCGCTCGCTGAGGTCGGCATGGCGCCGTTCGCGCAGACGATGGCGAGATTCCTGTCGCAGGGCCAGCGGCGGCGCATTGCGCTGGCCAGGCTGTTCGCCACGACAAACGCACCTCTGTGGATTCTGGATGAGCCGTTCACCGCGCTCGATCAGCGCGGCGTGAGCGCACTGGCGCAGCTGATTGCCAGTCACACCGGCAACGGCAACATGGTAGTGCTGGTCACCCATCAAGACGTTGCGATCGAGGCTCAGCGTCAGCAGCATATCGAGCTCGGTGGCATGCAGGCCAGCGGAACCGCGCCGGCCGGCGAAGTCGCATGCTGAACGTCTTTTGGCAGGTAATTCGCCGCGATTTGTTGCTGGCGATACGGCAAAAATCCGATGTGTTCAATACGTTGTTCTTCTTCGTCGTGGTGGTGACGATGGTCCCATTGGGTATCGGCCCCGAGCCGGCACTGTTGCGCGACATTGCAGCCGGTGTCGTGTGGGTGGCCGCGCTGCTGGCGGCCATCTTGTCGCTGCCGCGGCTGTTTGCGAACGATTATGCGGATGGAACTCTGGAACAGATGCTGTTGTCTTCCGAACCGCTGTCACTGATCGTCCTCGGCAAGGCGGCCGCACACTGGCTGACGACCGGCTTGCCGCTGACGCTGATGGCAGTGTTGTTCGGCGTCGCATTCGATCTCGATTTCAAAGCGACTGCTACGCTCGTCGCATCGCTCGCGATCGGCACGCCGGTGCTCTCGCTGATCGGCTCGATCGGCGCAGCACTGACCCTCGGAGTGCGCGGAGGCGGAGTGTTAACATCGCTACTCGTTTTACCTCTCTACATTCCCGTGCTGATCTTCGGAGCCGGCGCGGTTGCTGCAGCGGCTTCCGGCCTCAGCGTCGCTGCCTACTTCCTGCTGCTGGGTGCATTTCTTCTGTTCTCTGCGGTGCTGATGCCTTGGGCGGTCGCCGTCGCGCTTCGCATCTCGATCGAATGAGCAGCATGAGCAACGTCAGTGTCCAGCGCCAGCCGGGATTGTTCTGGTTCTCTTCGCCGCAGACGTTCTTCGCGCTGGCCGGGAAGATGACGCCGTGGTTTTCTGTGCTGGCTGCAGTGCTCGCGGCGATCGGACTGTACATCGGCTTATTCGTAGCGCCCACGGATGCGACGCAGGGTGAGGCCTACCGCATCATCTTCATTCACGTGCCTGCCGCATGGATGTCGATGTTTCTGTATCTGGTGATGGCACTCTGGGCAGGTGTCGGACTCGTGATGAATACGCGCCTGTCGTCGATGATGGCGAGCGCGATCGCGCCGACCGGCGCGTTGATGACCGTTCTCGCCCTGGTCACCGGGTCGCTGTGGGGCAGGCCGACCTGGGGTACGTATTGGGTATGGGACGCGCGACTGACGTCGGAACTGGTACTGCTGTTCCTCTATCTCGGATTCATGGCGTTGCAGGCCGCGATCGACGATCCGCGCCGCGCCGACAAGGCAGGGGCCGTGCTAGCGCTGGTGGGCGTGATCAACATTCCGATCATTTATTTCTCGGTGCAGTGGTGGAACACGCTGCATCAGGGCTCATCCGTCAGTCTGACGCGCTCGCCGTCGATGGCAGCGACGATGCTGACGGGCATGCTGCTAATGGCGCTCGCCTTCTGGATGTACAGCATTGCGGCATCATTGCACCGTGCGCGCAGCATCGTGCTGGAGCGCGAGCGACGCAGCGAGTGGGTGAGGGAACTTCTGGCGCAGGGACGGTTCAAGTGAACGGGTTATCAAGCAAATGAGCGCGGGTGATTTCTGGGCGATGGGAGGCTATGCCTTCTACGTGTGGGGTTCTTATGCAGCAGTGGTTGCGGTGGTCGCCATTGAAGTCTGGATGCTGCGCGCACGCCGCCGTCGTGCGATTTCGGAATTGGCTCAAAGCGTGAGCGTTAGATGAAGCCTCGTCACAAGCGACTGACACTGATCGTCGGCGGTCTTGCCGTGCTCGGCATCGCTGCAGCGCTCGTGCTGTCGGCGTTTCAGCAGAATCTGGTTTTCTTCTACAGCCCGTCTCAGGTGGCGAACAGGGAGGCGCCGCAGGGCAAGGCGTTCAGGGTCGGCGGCCTGGTCGAGCAGGGCAGTGTCAAGCGGCAATCCGATGGACTGACCGTGCAGTTCAATGTCACTGACACCGCCAAGATCATCCCGGTCGTGTACACAGGCATCCTTCCCGATCTGTTCAAAGAAGGCAAGGGCGTCGTCGCGCAGGGAAGGCTGGGTGACGATGGCGTGTTTCGCGCGCACGAAGTGCTGGCGAAGCATGACGAGAACTACATGCCGCCCGAGGCTGCGCATGCGGTCGAGCAGGCTGCCAAGGCGCGCAAGACGCTCCAGTAGGGGAATCGAACCGATAGAAGCATGATTCCTGAAATCGGAAACTTCGCGCTCGTCCTTGCGCTGTTGCTGGCAACCGCGCAGGCGGTGTTGCCGATTGCCGGTGCCGCGCGCGGCGACCGGACATGGATTGCGGTCGCGCGTCCGGCGGCGCGCGGGCAGGC
>JBGTEW010000378.1:0-2804 GCA_041747615.1 Burkholderiaceae bacterium
CTGGCGACGTGGACTTCAAGCGGATGGACACCAACAGCGACGGTTGGGTATCGCGCGAGGAATACCTGGGGTTCTATGGCATGCGCTACGACGGGATGAAGCGCAACGACCGTGGCTGGGTTTCGTGGCAGGACATGGAGACGTCGGACGGGCGATTTTTCCAGGCCGGCACAACCAGCAACACCACGAGTAACCCGGTGACCAGCCGGCCCGGCACAGCGGGTGGCATCGGCAATCCGCCGGCAACGGGTGGCGGCTCAAAGTAACAAGAGAGTCAAGACCACTCTAAAACGACCGGGCGATTAGCCCGGTTTTTTTGGGGACGCGGCGCGCTCGGCTTTGCGCGCCGCCCACGGGGCGCGCCGTTGATATGGCTCGCCTATGCGGGGAGCGCCCCGCCTGACCCCGGATCCGCGGCCAGCTTCAACCGGGCGGCGATCTCTTTCCGATATCGGTTCAAATCCTGCACCGATGTGAATGTGCGCTCGAACAGCAGCGACAGGTTGTGCAGGATGCGCTCGACGACCTTGGTTTCCCACTCCTTGTCGAACTTGATCTGCTTGTCAAGCCAGTGCTCGAGCCAGCCCGGGTCGGGCAGGCGCGATTGCACGGTGTCATGCGGGAAAAGCGACTGGTTTACGTGCAGGTTGGTCGGGTGCAAGGCCTTGTCGGTGCGCTTGGCAGAGGCCATTAGCACGCCGATCTTGGCGAACGCCGCGCGTGCGGTATCACCCAGCTGCGTCAGCGACTTCTTCATGTAGCGCAGGTAGGCGCCGCCGTGGCGCGCCTCGTCCTGCGACAGCAGGCGGTAAATGGCCTTGATCACCGGCTCGGTGTGCCACTCGGACGCGCGCCGGTACCAGTGATTGAGCCTGATCTCGCCGCAGAAATGCATCATCAGGGTTTCGAGTCGCGGCGCCGGGTCGAACTCGAAGCGCACGGCATGCAGCTCGTCTTCGCTCGGCACCAGGTCGGGCCGGAAACGGCGGAGGTATTCCATCAGCACCAGCGCGTGTTTCTGTTCCTCGAAGAACCAGACCGACATGAACGCGGAAAAGTCCGAGTCACCGCGATTGTCCCGTAGAAACATTTCGGTGGCGGGCAGCGCCGACCACTCGGTGATCGCGTTCATCTTGATCGTCTGCGCCTGCTCCTCGGACAGCTTCGCAGGATCGAAATCGCTCCATGGAACGTCTGTTTCCAGGTTCCAACGGACCGACTCGAGCGATCTGAACAATTCGGGATACAGCAGTGACGACATGTCAACTCCCAGGGGCCGGTTTCGCGCCTTGGTTTAAGGGTGCCATTTGGCTGTCGGCTGCAAAGCGTATATCAAGCGCTGGCGGCGGCGAAGCCTCGGGGCGGGCGAAATCCGCGAGCGGAGCTGCTTCCATAGAAAGCCCGCAATAGCAACAAAGATCAGTTTTCTCATCGCAGTTCCCTTGAAGAGAAGAGTTAGAAGTTGATGGCCGCGACCGATCGCGCGGCGCCGCCAGGTACTGCCAGATCATTAAAGCAAATACCGCGCCTTGCGCGGGCAGGCCGCCGCCGACCGTCACTATCCACCTGTGAAGCGTCGTATCGCCGCAAAGTAAGCCATAGGGAAGAACGCGCAGCAGCCGCAGCCAGTTTGTAAAACGCTTGTGCCGGCCGATTCCACTGCGCGGCCCGCTTCACCGTGTCGGCTGGGCAGCCGGACGCTGAGGCCAAACGACATGTCGCTCCTGGCGGTTGGGACCGCGAGCTCCGCAAAGAGCCGGATCAGCTTCGGGATAGGTGCGCTGGTTGTAGACGAGAAAGCCGGTGTCGACCGGGTAAGTGATCCCGTCCAGCGTCACATCGACGGTGTGCGTGTGGCCGCCGAGCCGCCGGTCGGCCTCATACAGCGTGACGTCATGTTCGCCTCGCAACGCATACGCCGCTCCGAGGCCGGAGATCCCGGCGCCGACCACCGCAACCCTCATGCCACGCGCCGGTCTTGCTCGTTCTTCGTGCGCTCTATCAGCGCGTAGGCTGAATGATTGTGAATCGACTCGAAGTTTTCCGCTTCCACCGTGTACGAGCTGACGCGCGCATCCTGAGTCAACGCCAGCGCCACGTCGCGCACCACATCTTCGACAAACTTCGGGTTGTTGTACGCACGCTCGGTCACGTACTTTTCATCGGGCCGCTTCAGCAGGCCCCAGATCTCGCACGATGATGCGTTTTCCGCGATGCGAATTTGCTCCTCGACCATCATCTCGCTTTCCAGCTCGGCGGTGATCGAGATATGCGAGCGCTGGTTGTGCGCACCAAAGTCCGACACTTTCTTGCTGCACGGGCACAGGCTCGTCACCGGAACCACGACCTTCTGACGGAAGCGCACGGCCTTGCCTTCGGTGCCGATCGAGAACATCAGCTGGTAGTCCATCAGGCTCTCGGCACCCGTCACCGGTGCTGTCTTCATCACGAAGAACGGCATCCGCATCTCGATCTGGCCGCTCTGCGCATCGAGCCGCTCAAGCATCGTGCCGAGCAGGGCGGTGATCGAGCTCATCGACAACGGCTCGCGATGGCTGCCGAGCACTTCGACGAAGCGCGACATGTGGGTGCCCTTCTGCTCGGCCGGAAGCTCGACGAACATATCGATCGTGGCCACCGTAGGCTGCGGGCCGCGTACGCTTGCCACCAGCACCGGATGCGTCAGCGACTTGACGCCGACGCGCTGGATTGCCAGATCGCGGCCGTCGGTGCCGGACTGCACGTCGGGCAGGAACAGGTTATCCGGTGCGTTCATTTCGTGTTCAGCAGCCGCTCGATCTGGC
>JBGTEW010000379.1:0-4658 GCA_041747615.1 Burkholderiaceae bacterium
GACGCAGGCTTTGACCTTCAGGGAACGCGCACATTCTTCGGCAATCTCGATTCCGAAGAGCTCGCGGTCGTTGATGGCCTTGCAAGCGCGGTCTTCGGGCGTGTGCCGCCTGTGCCGCCGCCAGGGTCCGTCACGCTTACGGTCAGCCCCCAAAGCGCAAGCCCAGGGCAGAACGTCAGCATCAGCGTAAGCAACGTACCGGCGGATCCCCAAGCATGGGTGGCCGTGGCTCCTTCCGGCAGCGGCGACGGCTCATGGTTGGATTGGCGTTACCTCAATGGTCAACAGTACGCGCCGAGTGCTGGGATGACCGCTGCGACGGTGACCCTGACGCTTCCCAGTAGTCCCGGAAACTACGAGGTGCGCCTCTATGACCGCCATTTGAGTGCGGGCGGACAGCTCCTGATCAGCAGACCCGTTACCGTGGGAGACACACCGCCGCCTGCGTCCGTCGCACTCACGGTCAGCCCCCAGAGCGCAAGCCCTGGGCAGAGCGTCAACATCAGCGTGAGCAACGTACCGGCAGATCCCCAAGCGTGGGTCGCCGTGGCTCCTTCCGGCAGCAGCGACTGGTCATGGTTGGATTGGCGTTATCTCAACGGTCAACAGTACGAGCCGAGTGCTGGGCTTACCGCTGCGACGGTGACCCTGACGGTTCCCAGCAGTGCCGGAAACTACGAGGTCCGCCTCTACAACCGCGATTTGAGTGCGGGTGGACAACTCCTGATCAGCAAACCCATCGCCGTGGGAAATACACCGCCGTCCGTCGCGCTCACGGTCAGCCCCCACAGCGCAGGCCCCGGGCAGAACGTCAACATCAGCGTAAGCAACGTGCCGGCAGATCCCAAAGCGTGGGTCGCAGTGTTTCCTTCCGGTAGTGACGACTGGTCATGGTTGGATTGGCGTTACCTCAACGGTCAACAGTACGAGCCGAGTGCTGGGATTACCGCTGCGACGGTGACCATGACGCTTCCCGGCAGTCCCGGAAACTACGAGGTGCGCCTCTACGACCGCAATTTGAGTACGGGAGGACAGCTTCTGACCGGTAGCGGCGTCACGGTCATCCCGTAGTCACTGGCTTGCTCGTCATTCAAGCTATGGGTTGATCGGCTGGGGCAATCTGTCGCTCAAGGACGGCGCGCTTCGCGCAAATATTGAATATGTGGGGACTTCGCCCGCGTGATGCGCGCTTCAAGCGCGAGCTGGCGCCGAGCTCGATCGCATGGGCGCCTTTTGGGGATCAGCGTATCAGCGTTGCTTCATAGTGACGGGTGTTTCCGTTTGCTCGTGCAGATGAAGGGCACTCCATCCCGCTGAAGGCGGCTGCTGCCATCGGCATTGCAAGACATTAAGTAGTCGAACGGCCTGTCTATTCGGACGATTGGCCAGCTAGAAGCACAACCAAGGCCCACGTACCGGACTACACGTGATGCTTGCTTTGAGGCTTGGGCGAGACTGGTATGGGTAAATTTGCGGGCACTTTGCTGCTGGTTCCAGCAAATTTGACAATCAAAATCATGCACTAAGCAGTGATTAATGGCGTCCCCAAGGGGATTCGAACCCCTGTTACCGCCGTGAAAGGGCGATGTCCTAGGCCTCTAGACGATGGGGACTGTCGACGGTGGTGGAGGTAAGCGGGATCGAACCGCTGACCTCTTGCATGCCATGCAAGCGCTCTCCCAGCTGAGCTATACCCCCACACGAGAGGCGCGAATTATAGCCACGCGCAATGCCGGGCCGCCAACCACCCGAACAGCCGTCAAAGGATGGCCGGATTAACGATCAATAACTTGACGTCTTCGACTACTAGCTCGGAGTCAACGCCGGATCGCCCGCAGGCAGCACATCGGCAAACGCATCGAAGCGCTTCCACGCCGGCACTGGCGGTGTGTAGCCCGCGCGCGGCACGTACGCTGACGACTCGACCGTCTGCATCCGATGGATGTAGCGGGGGCAGTTCGGGAAGATCTGCGTCGCGCGCACGCGCACGACCAGCTGCGCGCCGGCAAACTGCTCGAGCAGCGGATCGTCGGGCTGGATGAAACTGGTGCCGTTGACTCTCAGCCGGCGTGGTTGTTCGAAGTCGATGAACAGCAGTGCGATCGCGGGGTTCACCAGCACATTGCCAAGGCTGCGAAACATGCCGTTGCCGTCGTAGCTCGGGAATGCAAGCTCGTTCGTGTCGGTCACTCGTACAAAGCCTGCAGCGCCACCTTTGTACGAGCAATCGGGCCGTCCCTCACGATCGACGGTTGAAACGAAGAACAAGGTGCGGCTTTCGATGAACGCCCGGTCTTCGTCAGTGAACTCGGCGCGCGACAGCTTTTCGACCAGACGATCGGCAAGACGCCGCGTGTCGAACTGGTCCTGCAGCCGGCGCATGCCATCGTGATACGCATCGTCGGGCGAGATCATTCAGGCGATGTCCTCGTGCAGGCACAGGATGTTGCCTTCGGTGTCCTCGAACCAGGCTGCCTTTTCGGACCCGAGCACGCAAACGTGCCCGATGGTCTTGAACCCGGGGAAGTCGTAATCGGCAAAGGCGACGCCGCGCGCCTTGAGCTCGGCAATGGCAACGCCGATGTCTTCGACCTTGAAGCTCACCGCCGTATGCTCGGCCTTCGTGCCTTCAGGCTTGGGAAACAGTGCGAGTTCGGTCCCGCCGCAGCGATAGATGAACTTGCCGTCGGGACGCGGTCCCTGCGGCTCGAGCGCCAGGCGCTCCTCATAGAATTTTCTGGCCCGGGCGAGATCCTTGACCGGCAACATGCAGGTGACCTGCGATTGTGAAAGCATGCGTGCTCCCCGTTCGACGGCGTTCACGATGACGCATGGCCAGCGCGCCGGCCATGCGCAGAATTGCGTGTATACACCGATGACTTGCCGACGTGAACAGCCACCGCTTGAAAGGAAGCCGCTTCGGCCGTACCAATGCGGCTTAAGCGAGCGCTCGATCCAGCCGCTCGAGCACCGCGTCGCGACCGATCAGCTCGAGCACGGCATCGATCGACGGCGTCTGCGTCCGACCGGTGACGGCCACCCGAAGCGGAACCGCGACCTGCGGCATCTTCAGCCTGAGTTCGGCGACGATCTGCTTAATGGCAGCATTGATCTCGGCGCGCGTCCAGCCGATGGCATCAGCGCCCTCGCGAAATGCCCGGACCGCGGCGCGGCCCGAGTCATTCAGATGTTCCGCCACCATCGCCGCGTCAATGACCGGCTCGCTGTAGAAGAGCATCGCAGCGTCAGCCAACTCGTTCAGCGTGCGCGACCGTTCCTTCAGCAATGCAACGACCCGCGCAAGTGGCGGATCACGTTCCGGCTGCACGCCGCGGGCTGCGATGCGCGGCGCCACCAGGCGAGCAAGCCGCTCATCGTCGGCCTCTTTGATGTACTCGCCATTCAGCCACATCAGCTTGTCGAGGTTGTACTGCGCCGGCGCGCGATTGACGTGCTGCAGATCGAACCATTCGATCAGCTGCTCGCGCGTGAACTTCTCGTCGTCGCCATGGCTCCAGCCAAGCCGCGCGAGATAGTTAAACAGCGCCTCGGGCAGGAAACCATCCTCGTCGTACTGCAGAACGCTGATCGCGCCGTGACGCTTCGAAAGCTTGCTGCCGTCGGGGGCGAGGATCAGCGGCAGATGACCGAACGCCGGCGGCTTCCAGTCGAGTGCGCGGTATAGGTTGATCTGCCGCGGCGTGTTGTTGATGTGTTCCTCGCCGCGCAGCACGTGTGAGATTCGCATGTCGGCGTCGTCAACCACCACCGCGAAGTTGTACGTCGGCATCCAGTCGCTGCGAGCGATCACCAGATCGTCGAGCTCGCGGTTCGAGATGCTGATCGGGCCCTTGACCAGATCATTCCACTCGACATCGCCGACGTCGGGATTGCGAAAGCGAAAGACGGGGCTGACTCCTGCGGGCGGGGTCTGACCCCGATTGTTTTCCGGGCGCCAGCGTCCGTCGTAGCGCGGCTTCTCGCCGCGCGCAACCTGCGACTCGCGCAGCGCTTCGAGTTCTTCCTTGCTGGCATAGCAGCGATACGCGTGGCCGTCCGCCAGCATCTGCTCGAGCACTTCGCGATAGCGCGGCAGATGCTCTGTCTGGCGTACCGGACCCTCGTCGTAATCAAGACCGAGCCAATGCATGCTCTCGAGAATCACCTGCACCGCGTGCTCGGTCGAACGTTCCAGGTCGGTGTCTTCAATCCGCAGGATGAACTTGCCGCCATGATGGCGGGCGAACGCCCAGCAAAACAGCGCCGTGCGAGCGGTGCCCAGATGCAGCATTCCGGTCGGGCTCGGCGCGATCCTCGTTCTGACTTCGATCATCGGGGCATGGTAGCTTGCCCGATGCAGGAGACAGCGCGCACAAAAGAAATGGTGGGTGGTACAGGGTTCGAACCTGTGACCCCTGCCGTGTGAAGGCAGTGCTCTACCGCTGAGCTAACCACCCGCTCTGGGACGCAGAGGGCTCGAATTATTGCATGGGCGCGCGCGCAGCTTGTCTGGCTTACGATACTTCCGAGCCGATGCGCCGGAGGCCGGTCTGAATCTCTCGCATACCCTGTTTCGGACCGCGCGCCGCCTGCCGCGCGCGGTCGCGGTGATTGAGCGTGACCGCGTTGAGCTCAGCTACCAGCAGCTCGCTGATCGC
>JBGTEW010000380.1:0-4072 GCA_041747615.1 Burkholderiaceae bacterium
GCGCTCGCGACGCGCGGTCTGCGCGTTTACATGCGCTACGTGGTCCCGGCAATCGCGCGCGTGTTCGGCCGCTCGCGCGATATGCCGCAGTTGATGCGCTACTACTGGGATTCGATCGAAGCGTGCATACCGCCGTTGAAGGTGATCGAAGCGATGCGCTCGGCGGGCTTTCAAAGCGTCGAGCGGCACGTAGTGCTCGGCATTTTCTCCGAGTACGTGGCGGTCAAGTGAAGCGACGCTTTCAGCCCGGCACCTTGCACTGGCTGACCGGCACGACGCACCTCGCCGGTGTCGCAGCGGTGCTCGCACAGCCCGCACTATGGCCGTGGGCTGTCGGCACGATGGCCGCCAATCATGCATTGAACCTTGCGTTCGGATTCATGCCCAGGACCGGCGCGCTGGGGCCGGTCATCACGCGCCTGCCCCACGCATCGACAGCACGCCAGGAGATCGCGCTGACATTCGACGACGGGCCGGATGCCGACATCACACCGCGCGTGCTCGATGTGCTCGATGCGGCCGGCGCGCGGGCCACGTTCTTTTGCGTCGCGCAGCGCGCCCGCGTACATCCGGTGCTGGTGCGTGAGATCGTTGCGCGCGGCCACGCGGTCGAGAATCATTCGTTTGCGCATTCGCCGCTACTCGGCTTCTACAGCGTGAAACGTCTGGTGCGGGATATCGGCGCAGCACAAGACGCGTTGGCCGATATCACCGGTGCTCCGCCGCGATTTTTTCGCGCTCCATTTGGCATCCGCACGCCGCTGACCGAACCGGCACTGGCGCAGCTTGGACTCACCTGCGTAGCGTGGAATGTTCGATCGTTCGACAGCGTCGACCGCGACGCCGCGCGGGTCGCCGCCCGCATCGCACGAAAGCTGGCGCCCGGTGCGATCGTTCTGTTGCACGACGGCATTGAACTACGCCATAAAGCAAGCGTTCCGGGCGTGTTGGCCGCGCTGCCTCCGCTTTTGCAGCACGTGCGCCACCGCGGCATGCGATGCGTTACGCTGCGCGGCGCTTTTAGCGTCTGACGATGGCAGCGCAGACCGCAGCAACCTCGCTCCCGCAACATTCGGCGTATCGGTCGCTGGTCGAGCGCGCGGCATGCCGCTTTAAAAGCAGCGGTAGGAACGCCTACTACTACGCCCGCTGCAAGCTCGGCAACGATCCGGTGTTTGCGGCGCTGCTGCGCGACGGGCACATTCATGATGGCGCGCACATCGTCGATCTCGGCTGTGGTCAGGGGTTGTTGGCGGCGTTGTTGGCATCGGACGATGCGCCTTCCGCCTGGACGCTGCACGGATTCGATCTGCGCGCTGGCGCTATCACCACCGCAGAGCGCGCACTGGCAGACTTCGGCGAGCGCGTGCGCTTCGAGGTCGGCGACATCAGGGCGGTGCAATTGCCGCCGTGCAATGTCGTCGTGGTTCTCGACGTTTTGCACTACATCGACTACGAGGCGCAGCAACGTGCGCTGGCGCGCATATATGAAGCTCTCGCTCCGGGCGGCAAGCTTCTGCTGCGGGTTGGCGACGCTGCCCGCGGATGGCGCTTTCGCATCACGCTCTTGACCGATTGGTTCGCCACCGCTACGCGCGGCACACGTCAACGCAGGTTCTGGTGCCGTCCGCTACAGGAATGGATTGCTCTGCTCGAAGCTGTCGGCTTCGAGGTGCAGTCGCAGCCGATGAGCGAAGGCACCCCGTTTGCCAACGTGCTGCTGGTGGCAGTCAATTCTCGAGCTCTACGTTGATTCTTAGCGCTCGAATCGTTGCTATGTTGCGGGAATGAATTCTGGCCACAGCCTGCCCAGATCAAGCAAGCCTTCAAGCAACCGATCGGCCGATGAGCGCAAGCGCCGCGCGCGCGAGCGACTGATCACGCTGACGCGTTTAATGGACACTGCGATCGACGTGCCGATGCTACGCACCACTGTCGGGCTCGATGCGCTGCTCGGCCTCGTTCCGGTCGCGGGCGACTTGTTATCCGCCGCAGTCGGTGTGTATTTGATCACGCAGGCGCGCGAGCTCGGCGCGTCGCGCTGGCTGCAGGCGAAAATGCTGCGCAATATCGCGGTCGACGCCGCGCTCGGCTCGGTGCCGGTCGCCGGCGATGTGTTCGATCTGTACTTCCGCGCGCACCGACGCAATCTGAAGCTACTGCAAACAGAGCTGGGCGAGCCGTACCTGGAGGCCGTCAGCGAGCAACTGCCGCGGCGGCGCTGACTGCGCGGCTCGGTTGGTCGACGAAGGCGTCGTCCGTTTTCAGCCCTCAAGGGCTAGCCGCGCTGCTTCGTCGGCGGTCAGGCGCCTACCTTCTTCGATCAGCCGCTCGAGCTCGGCTGGCTTGACCATTGCGCGAACTGCGTCGAGCAGCTGATTGCGCGCGCGCAGCTCGTTGAACTGGCGCACATAGCCCGACCGTTGATTGAGCTCCTCGGCGCAGCCGAGTACCTGTGCAGCATCGAGTGGCCTCCCCCGCTTGACCGCAAGCAGGCCCAGATGGTCGAGAAAGCTCCAGATCGATCCCTGCTGGCGCAACAGCGGCACCGCCTCACGCGCCAGCTGCAGCGCTTCGTCAAGCTCGCCGTCCGCGGTCAGTGCCGCGCTCAGATTAGCCAGTGCAAAGCTTTGCCAGTTTGAAAAGCGCTCGCGCCGTATCAGCGCCACCAGCTCGCGACCGCGAGCAATGGCCTCGCCAACGTCGCCTTCCGCGAACACCGCGTCGATCAGATTGGTCAGCGAAACGGTCGCAAATCGCGTGTCGCCGATCGCTCGTTCCAGTTGCAGGCGCTCCTCCCACGCCGCGCGCGCCTCGGAAACGCGATGACTTTCGGTCAGCATGAAGCTGCGCGCGCTCAGCATTGGATGCTTCAGGCCGAGCGGCCACGACTGATCGTAGAGCGCGGCAACTTCGTCCAGCATGGCTTCCGCGCCGACCGCATCGCCCGCGGCTGCGTGCGTTCGCGCGCATTCAGCCAACGCCACGTACAGCGCCTGCCGGTCGCCGAGCCGTCGATAGAGCTCGATTGCGCGTTCACCGGAGGCCAGCGCAGGAGCGGCCGCCAGCGATCGATTGCGCCCCAGTTCGAGATATCCGTTGTGCAGGCGTGCTTCCAGGCGCGGCGGTGTTGTCGGCCCGATCAGGCGAATCGCCTTTTCACATCGCTGCAGTCCCTCCGCATGCAAGCCGACGTCGCGCCATAGCCAGCTTGAAGCTCCGGTCAGCGCAATGGCGAGATCGGCGTCACCCGACCGCGCGGCCCAGTCGAGCGCTGCACGCAAGTTGTCGATGTCGAGCGCGTAGCGATCGACGCGCTCGTTGGTGGGCGTGGTCCAGTATTCGTCGCGCGAGCGATCGAAGACGGCCAGCAGCGCTTCGGCATGCTGGCGCAGAACCGCATCCCGTTCACCCGAGTCAGCCAGGCGCTCGAGTGCATACGCGCGCCCGGTCTCCAACAGACGGTAGCGCGGTCCAGCACCTGGCTCGACAACCACCAGCGACTTATCGACCAGTGCACCCAGAATCTCGAGGACTGACCACTCATCGATCGTGCCGGCGCTGGCAACCCGTTGCGCGCTTCCGAGTCCGAAGGTGCCGGTGAATACGCCTAGCCGGCGGAACACCGCCTGCTCGTCGGCCGTCAGCAACCCATGGCTCCATTCGAGCGCGGCGCGCAGCGTCTGATGACGGCGCAGCGCGAAGCGCGCGCCTGCGGTCAGAACCCGGAAGCGATCATCGAGCTTCGCCCGCAAGCCGTCGAGGCCCAGCAGCGGCACCCGCGCAGCCGCCAGCTCGATGGCGAGCGCGATTCCGTCGAGCCGGCGACAGATGTCGAGCACGATCGGCAACGTGCTGGGCGTCAGCACGAACGTCGGGGTCGCGGCCTGCGCCCGTGCAACGAACAATGCAACCGCGCCGACATCTCTTGCAACCTCGAGCGGCGCGTTCTCCGGCAAGGCCAGCGTGCCGAGGCGATAGAGCTGCTCGCCGGACAGACGCAGTGGCTCCTGACTGGTGGCGAGAATTCGGACCGACGGTGCCTCGCGTCGCAGAGCGGCGACGATCCCGG
>JBGTEW010000381.1:0-7202 GCA_041747615.1 Burkholderiaceae bacterium
TTTCACCGACTCCCGAAACCGTTCGTAACTGACCGAGCGATGTTGGCCGCATCTGCGCAATGGCCCGCAATGTGCCGTCGTGAAAAACGACAAACGCCGGCACGCCGTGTTCCTTCGCAACGGCCGCCCGCCAGATGCGCAGCTTCTCGAACAAGGGATCGTGACCGGGGGCCGCTGAACTGTCCGCGCGCTGTCTAGTCCTGCGCCGGCGCGGCTCCGCGCTCTGCTGTCTCAGTTCAATAGTTCGCTCGCCGCGCAGCACTGCCCTGCTGGTTTCGGTCAGACGCAGCACATTGAATGTCGCATGATCAACTTCGACGATGCGCTGTGCGACCAGATGCCGCAACAGCAAACGCCACTGCGCCTCGGACAATTCACCGCCGATGCCAAACGTTGAAAGCTGCTGATGGCCAAACTTGGTGACCTTTTCGGTCTGCTTGCCGCGCAATACATCGACGATGTGGGTGGCGGCGAAGCCGAAGCCGCTGGTGCGTTCGCAGCGGTAGATGCACGACAGCAGTTTGCGCGCGGACTCTGTCGCATCGATTCGCTGCGGTGGTGTCAGGCAGTTGTCGCAATTGCCGCAGGGCTCACTGGTCTCGCCGAAATACCCGAGCAGCCGCACCCTTCTGCAGTCGGCGGCTTCAGCGAGCCCCAGCATGGCGTCGAGCTTGGCGCCTGACAAGCGCTTGTAAAGCGCGTCTGCTTCCGACATTTCTATCAGGCGGCGCTGCTGTACGACGTCCTGCAGTCCGTACACCATCCACGCATCGGCGGGCTCGCCTTCCCGTCCAGCGCGGCCGGTCTCCTGAAAGTAACCTTCGATGCTTTTCGGCATGTCGAGGTGCGCGACGAAGCGCACGTCGGGTTTGTCGATTCCCATCCCGAAGGCGATCGTGGCCACCATCACGTGCCCATCTTCCTGCAGAAACGCACGCTGGTTTGTCGAGCGCGTGGCGGAGTCCAGCCCAGCGTGATATGGCAGCGCGACCATTCCGTGGGCGCACAGGAACGCCGCCACTTCATCGACCGTGTTACGCGCCAGGCAGTAGACAATGCCCGCTTCGCCTGCATGCTCCTCGCGAATGAAGCGCAACAGCTGCTCGCGCGGCTCGCGCTTTTCGACGATGCGATACCGGATATTCGGACGATCGAAGCTCGCGACGAACACGCGCGGGTTGCGCAGCAACCGCTCGGCGATCTCGTTGCGGGTAGGCACATCAGCGGTCGCCGTCAGTGCGATGCGCGGCACCGAAGGAAACCGCTCGCGCAGGATCGCCAGCTGCCCGTACTCGGGCCGGAAATCGTGTCCCCATTGCGATACACAGTGCGCCTCGTCGATGGCAAACAGCGCAACCCCTGGGCCCTGTTCGACTTCGGACAGCAGCCGCTGGCAACGCTCGCTCATCAGTCGTTCGGGTGCGACATAGACGATTTCGAGCTGGCCGGCTCGCATCTGACGTTCGACCTGGGCTGCGTCGGCCGACGAAAGGCTCGAATTCAGGAACGCCGCGCTCACACCGGCCTCGTGCAGCGCGGCCACCTGATCCTGCATCAGCGCGATCAGCGGCGAGACAACCACGCCAACGCCGGCGCGCAACATCGAGGGAATCTGGTACGTCAGCGACTTTCCGCCACCGGTGGGCATCAGCACCAGCGCGTCGCCGCCATTGCCTATGTGCTCGATGACCGCGGACTGAAAACCGCGAAACTGGTCGTAGCCAAAGGTGTCCTTCAGAATCGAACCGGCGGTGCGTCGCATCGGGCAAGCGTAGCGCGAGGCGCTAACATCGCTTTTTTAGTACGTTTCCGAACGATGAACACGACGAACGCAAACGAGCCGGTTCCTTCATCGCGCGACTTCACGCTGCTCGGCATCACCTACGGACTGTACGGAATCGGGCTGTTCCTGATCTGGCCGACATTGATCGGACTCCTGCTCGCGTACGTCAAACGCCACGATGTGCCGGCACTGCTGTCCTCGCACTATCGCTGGTTGATTCACACGTTCTGGTGGTGGCTGATCGCCTGGAGCCTGGTCATAGGAGCGATGCTGGCGGTGATCGTGCCGAACGCGCTGGAAATCGAGGACGCAGTGCGAAGCAGCCACTATTTCAACATTCCGTGGGAGCTAATTGGCACTGTCATATTCGGCGGTCTGGCAATCTTGATCGTATGGCTGTGGGTGGTCTACCGGTTGATCCGGGGCGCCGTTCGATTGTCCGATGGCCGCTCTGCGCCCTGAAGTGGCGATGCAATTACCCGGACTCGACTTCAATCTCGGCGACGATATCGACGCGCTGCGCAACGCAGTGCATGACTTCGCACAGGCAGAGATTGCGCCGCGTGCTGCGGAGATCGATCGGACCGACCAGTTCCCGATGGATCTATGGCGCAAGATGGGAGAGCTCGGCGTGCTTGGCATCACGGTCGAGGAGGAATACGGCGGCGCCCAGCTTGGCTATCTCGCGCATATCGTCGCGATGGAGGAAATCTCGCGTGCCAGCGCCTCGGTCGGACTGTCGTACGGCGCGCATTCGAACCTGTGCGTCAACCAGATCCGGCGGAACGGCACGCAAGCGCAAAGAGAAAAGTATCTGCCGAAACTGATCAGCGGCGAGCACGTCGGCGCGCTGGCGATGAGCGAGCCGAACGCCGGCTCCGACGTCATCAGCATGCGTCTGCGCGCCGATGCGAAGGGCGACCGCTTCGTGTTGAACGGTACCAAGATGTGGATCACCAACGGGCCCGATTGCGACGTGCTGGTGGTCTACGGGAAGACCGATCCGCAGATGGGCGCGCGCGGGATGACCACCTTCATCGTCGAAAAGAGCATGAAGGGTTTTTCGGTAGCGCAGAAGCTCGACAAGCTCGGCATGCGCGGTTCGCACACCGGCGAGCTGGTGTTCGAGAACGTCGAAGTACCACTCGAGAACGTGCTCGGCCAGGAAGGCGGTGGCGCCAAAGTCCTGATGTCGGGCCTTGATTTCGAGCGAGCAGTTCTATCCGGCGGGCCACTCGGCATCATGGCCGCGTGCATGGATGCCGTGTTGCCCTACGTGCACGAGCGCAAGCAGTTCGGTCAGTCGATCGGCGAATTTCAGTTGATGCAGGGCAAGCTCGCCGACATGTACGCAACGATGATGGCGTGCCGCGCGTACGTGTATGAAGTCGGCCGCGCATGCGATCGCGCGACCGCAGACACGATGCGCGCACTACGCAAGGACGCTGCCGGCGCCATCCTGTATTCGGCGGAAAAAGCCACGTGGATGGCCGGCGAAGCGATCCAGGCGCTTGGCGGCAACGGCTATGTCAACGACTATCCGACCGGACGTCTATGGCGCGACGCGAAGTTGTACGAGATTGGCGCGGGAACAAGCGAGATTCGAAGGATGCTGATCGGCCGCGAGCTGTTCGCCGAGACGATGTAGCCGATGCTTGGCCTGACAGTAGAAAGCCTCACACTGTTTGCGCTCGCTTCGGTACTGCTGGCGGCAACGCCGGGGCCGGTGTGGCTGTACCTGATCTCGCGCACGCTGGCGCAAGGCAGGCGCGCGGGCTACTTCTCGATGTTCGGCGTGGCGGCGGGACTTTCTCTGCACGCCGTTTTCGCCGCTTTCGGCCTGACGGTTTTGCTGCTCGCAGTGCCGTTCGCGTTCGATGCGATCAAGCTGGCGGGCGCCGGGTATCTGCTCTGGCTTGCCTATACGACCGTGCGCGGCGCCGGCTTCACCCTCGCACCGCACCCGCTCGAGCCGGTGCGCGACCGCGTGCTCTTGCGCCAGGCATTTATTGCGGCAGTCATCAATCCGAAGGTCGCAGTGTTCTACCTGTCGCTGTTTCCACAGTTCGTCGATCCGTCGAGTGGGCCTGTGCTCGGGCAGAGCCTGCTGCTCGGAGCGATCCAGGTCGGCATTGCGGCATTGATGGATGTGTCGCTGGTAACGGTGGCGGGGATGCTCGCGGCGTGGTTCTCACACCGCCCGTTATGGTTGCAACTGCAGCGCTGGTTTCTCGGAAGTGTTTTCGGCGCGCTGGCGCTTTGGCTCGCATTGACGCCGCGGCACACCTCGAATTGAACGGCTTTGCAGTTCGCAGGCCGACGTGCTGACAACTGCTTGCCGTACGCTTCTGCTCACCGCCTTCCCCGACATCGCCGCCGGTGGCGTGCGCGACAATTGCGTTCGCCCATGGATTTCCCGGACCTTGCTGCCGTTACTTTCGACCGCTCGATGCCGTCGCCCGCGGCCATTGCACGCGCAATTCTCGACGGCTTTGACAACCACTATCGCCGCTTTCGCTACGTGGCGCAGCAAGCGAAAGCATTATTTGAGAATGGCAACTGGCATGCGATTCGCGAGCGAGCTCGCCAACGCATCGACTTCTACGATCTGCGGGTCAGCGAAGCAGCCGCCGCCATCGAGCAGCACTTCGATCTCGATGCGTTGACCGATGCTGAGCGCGACGCGCTCTGGAAGGCCGTCAAGCAAAGCTTCATTGTTCTGCTTTCGGATCATCGACAACCGGAGTGCGCTGAGACATTTTTCAACTCGGTCTGCACCCGGCTCTTGCATCGCGACTACTTCCAGAACCGCTTCATCTTCGTGCGGCCGGGAGTGGCGACCGAGTTCATGGATTCCGACCCGCCGTCATACCGCAGCTACTACCCCGCCGCCGCCGGCCTGAAAAGCGTTCTGCGAAGAATCATCATCGACTTTGGCCTGGCGTGCCCGTGGGAAGACGTCGAGCGCGATATCCGGCGCGTCGTGTATGCCGTGACCGATGCGCACCGCGCGGAAGTCGCGTTCGCACGCCCCTGGCACGTAGAGCCTGACTTCCAGGTGCAAATCCTTTCAAATCTGATTTTTCGCAACAAGGGCGCCTACATCGTCGGCCGCGTGATTAACGGCACCCGCATCACGCCGCTGGCAGTGCCAATTCTGCGCAACGCAAACGGCGCGCTTTACGTCGACACCGTTCTATTCACCGCTGATCTGATGACGGTGCTGTTTTCATTCACGCATGCGTACTTCCTGGTCGACATGGAGGCGCCAGCGGCATACGTCGATTTTCTGCGCTCGATTCTTCCGGGCAAGCCAAGCTCGGAGCTGTACACCAGCGTCGGTCTGGCCAAACAGGGCAAGACACTTTTCTACCGCGACTTTCTGCACCATCTGAAGCATTCGAACGACGCGTTCGTGACCGCGCCAGGCATCAAGGGGCTGGTGATGAACGTGTTTACGCTGCCGTCGTATCCGTACGTGTTCAAGCTGATCAAGGACGTCATCCCGCATCCGAAAGACACGGACCGGCCGCACGTGATGGCCAAGTATCAGCTGGTCAAGCTGCACGACCGCGTTGGCCGCATGGCGGACACCTGGGAGTACTCTCAGGTCACGCTGCCGCGATCGCGCTTCTCGCCGGCGCTGCTGCGCCAGCTGCTGTCGGATTGCGCGAGCATCGTCGAGGTCGACGAACAGACCGTCCTGATCAAGCACGTCTACATAGAGCGTCGCCTGACCCCTCTCAATATTTACCTGACGCACGCCACCGACCAGGAGCTCGATGACGCGGTGTTTGAGTACGGCAACGCGATCAAAGACCTCGCGGCAGCCAACATTTTCCCAGGCGACATGCTGTACAAGAATTTCGGCGTCACTCGCCTGAACCGCGTAGTGTTTTACGACTACGACGAGATCGAGTACATGACCACGTGCAAGTTTCGCCCGGTGCCGCAAGCGCGGAACGATGATGAAGAAATGTCGAACGAGGCCTGGTATCTGGTCGACTCGCACGACATGTTCCCCGAAAAGTGGGGCACGTTCCTGCTCGGCGACGATCGCATCCGCGCTGCATTCCTCAAGCACCATCAGGACCTGCTGACGCCGGACTTCTGGAACGCACTCAAGCAGAGGATTCAGGCAGGGCACCTCGAGAGCGTTTTCCCGTATCCGCAACATTTGCGGTTCAACGCGCGCTTTGCGGGGCGGCGTCCGGCAAAATCCGTTTCAAATCCTAAAGTGACCAAAGTGCCATGAACGATCCGATTGTCATTGTCTCCGCAGCCCGTACTCCCATCGGCGGTTTGCTGGGCGACTTCTCTGCGCTGCAGGCCCACGAGCTCGGCGCCGTGGCAATCAAGGCGGCGGTCGCGCGTGCCGGCATTGCGAGCGACACGGTCGACGAGGCGCTGATGGGCTGCTGCCTGATAGCCGGACAGGGCCAGGCGCCCGCACGCCAGGCGGTCCTCGGCGCTGGGCTGCCGCAATCGGTCGGTGCAGTGACGCTGTCGAAGATGTGCGGCTCCGGCATGCGTGCAATGATGTTCGCGCACGACATGCTGTCCGCGGGCAGTGCTGATGTCGTCGTCGCCGGCGGCATGGAGAGCATGACCAATGCACCCCACTTGCTGGTCAATGCACGCAAGGGCTACCGTTACGGCGCCGTGATGACGTTCGATCACATGGCGCTCGACGGGCTCGAGGATGCGTATCAGCGCGGCAAGGCGATGGGTGTGTTCGCCGAGGACTGCGTCGCGAAGTACTGTTTCACGCGCGAACAGCAGGATGAATTCGCAATCGCATCGACCGAGCGCGCGATCAAGGCGAACAACGACGGCAGCTTCGCGTGGGAGCTGGCGCCGGTCCTGGTAGCCGGCAAGGGCGGCAGCGTTGAAGTAGGCCGGGACGAGCAGCCGTTCAAGGCCAAGCTCGACAAGATCCGCGGATTGAAACCGGCGTTCAAGAAGGACGGAACGATCACCGCCGCGAATGCCTCGTCGATTTCGGATGGCGCGGCGGCGCTGGTGATGATGCGGCGGTCGACCGCAGACAGTGGCGGCGTGAAGCCGATTGCACGCGTGCTCGGCCATACCGTGCATGCCGGTGCGCCCGAATGGTTCTCCACGGCGCCGATTGGAGCCATCGAGAAACTGCTGAAGAAGGTCGGCTGGACGCCGGGCGATGTCGATTTATGGGAGATCAACGAAGCGTTCGCCGCCGTGACGATGGCCGCGATGAACGAGCTGAAGCTGCCGCATGACAAAGTCAACATTCACGGCGGCGCCTGCGCCCTCGGCCATCCGATCGGCGCCTCCGGCGCGCGCATCGTCACCACCCTGCTCGGCGCGTTGAAGAAAACCGGCGGCAAGCGCGGTGTCGCCGCGCTTTGCATCGGCGGCGGCGAGGCCACTGCGTTGGCAG
>JBGTEW010000382.1:0-3246 GCA_041747615.1 Burkholderiaceae bacterium
ACCTGTGTCTCAGGCACACCGCATACCTGCGCCACCTTGGGTATCGAACTGACCGAGCGCGCCGCCTCGAAGGCTGCGGCAAAGCCTTCCACATGCGCCTCGACGTAGGCGAGGTCCAGTGCATCCTCGCGGCGCAGATGATGCAGCAGGCCGTTGAACAGGAACGCATCCGCACCCGGCGCGATCGCCAGATGCAGATCGGCGATGTCGCAAGTGGCGGTGCGCCGCGGATCGACCACCACTACCTGCAGCTCGGGACGCGCTTTCTTTGCCGCAACCAGACGTTGATATAGCACCGGATGCGCCCAGGCATAGTTGGAACCGGCGATGACCACCAGGTCAGCCGCGTCGATATCCTCGTAGCAGACCGGCACCGCATCCGCACCGAACGCGCGCTTGTGCGCAGCCACCGCCGTGGACATGCACAGCCGCGAGTTGGTATCGATGTTGGCGCTGCCGATGAAACCCTTCATCAGCTTGTTGGCGACGTAGTAATCCTCGGTCAGCAGTTGCCCGGAGACATAGAACGCCACGGCATCCGGCCCATGCTGCGCGATGATATTCTTGAAGCCGTCGGCGACACGCCCCAGCGCCTCATCCCAGGAGGCGCGCTGTCCATCGACGATCGGGTAAAGCAAGCGGCCTTCGTTATCCAGCGTTTCAGCAAGCGCGGCACCCTTGGAACACAGCCGCCCCAGATTGGCCGGATGCTGTTTGTCGCCTGACACGGTCACAGCACCAGCCGCAACCTTCACCGCTACGCCGCAACCGACGCCGCAATATGGGCAGGTGGTGCGAACGGCTCGCGATTCATTTATTTGTGAGTTATCCATAAACAGCCAAACTATTCCTTCCGCCTTGCAGGGGGAAGGGGGTAGACACTGTGGGATGATGGCAGCGATTCTACCCCCTCCCTAACCCTCCCCCTGCAAGGGGGAGAGCTTGCGAGGGGGCCGGATGGAAGAGTTAATGGATAGTCTGGACTTATGCCGCCTTGCATGCTCCGGCTTTCACCTCGAAAAACACCACGCCATGTGCAACCCGCACTTCATGGCGATGGGCACAACCGACATCCGGCGCAACCGCAACGCCCGACTCCAGATCGATCACCCAGTTGTGCAGCGGGCAGGTGACGCGCTTGCCGTGCACGATACCCTGCGACAACGGCCCGCCCTTGTGCGGGCATTTGTTGTTCAACGCGAACACCTGGTCGTCCACGCTGCGGAACAGCGCGATCTCGCCCGTTGTGGTTTGCACCACCCGCGAACCCTGACGCGGGATGTCTTCAAGATTGCCGATTTGTAACCAGTTCATTTTTTCACCTCATTTTTTTCGTAGGGGCGTATGGCAATACGCCCTATGGCATACGCCCGCTGCCCATTCACAAAAGGCGTATGCCATACGCCCCTGCCAATCGTTTACGCAATCGTCGCCAATGCAGCGTACTCATGCGCATCCTTCCCCTCCGCGCGTTCCTTCCACGGGTCGTCCTGCGAATATCTTTGCGATTCCAGGAAGCGCGCATACAGTTCGGCGCGTCCCGCCGCATCCTCGACCACATGCTGTTTCACGTACGCCAGCCCGACGCGCTCGATCCACGGTGCGGTGCGCTCCATATAATGCGCATTCTCGCGATACAGCTGCATGTATGCGCCGCAGTATTCCAGCACCTCTGCCTCGGTCGCGACCTTGCACAGGAAATCGGTGACGCGCACCTTGATGCCCCCGTTGCCGCCGACATGGATCTCGTAGCCCGAGTCCACGCACACCACGCCGAAATCCTTGATCGTGGCTTCTGCGCAATTGCTCGGGCAACCGGACACCGCGATCTTGAATTTGTGCGGCGTCCACGAACCCCAGGTCATCTTCTCGATACTGATGCCCATCGTGGTGGAATCCTGCGTGCCGAAGCGGCACCATTCCGAACCGACGCAGGTCTTCACGGTGCGCAATGCCTTGCCGTAAGCATGGCCGGAAACAAATCCCGCCTCGACCAGCTCACCCCACATCTTCGGCAGATTCTCTTTGCTGATGCCGTACAAGGCGATGCGCTGTCCGCCGGTGATGTGGACGGTGCGCACTTCATGCCTCTCTGCAATCTCGGCGATAGCGCGCAACTCGGATGGCGAGGTGACGCCGCCCCAGATGCGCGGAATCACCGAATAGGTGCCGTCCTTCTGGATGTTGGCATGCACGCGTTCGTTGATGAAGCGCGAGCGGCTGTCGTCCCGGTATACACCCGGCCATGCCGCCATCAGGTAATAGTTCAGCGCGGGGCGGCACACATGGCAGCCGTCCGCCGTTTTCCAGTTCAATGCCTGCATCAGCTCGGGGATGGTTTTCAGCTTGAGCTTGGTGATCGCCTCCTGCACATCATGGTGCGCGTGCTCGGTGCAGGCGCATAGCGCCTTCTTGCTCGGCTTGGCCGAATAATCGCCAAGCGTATTCGCCAGCAAAGCCTCGCACAACCCTGTACACGAACCGCACGAGCTGGACGCCTTGGTATGCGCGCGCACTTCTTCCAGCGTGAACAGTTTCTTGTCCAGGATGGTCTTGACGATCGGGCCCTTGGTGACGCCGTTGCAGCCGCAGATCTCCGCCGAGTCCGCCATGGCCGCGACGTTCAGCGCACCGCCGCGACCCGCATCGCCGATATGCATCTGGCCAAATAAAATATGCTCGCGCATCTCCGACACATCGGTCTCGTCGCGCATCATCTGGAAATACCACGGGCCGTCCAGCGTGTCGCCATACATCACCGCGCCGCGCAACTTGTTGTCGCGCAGCACCAGCTTCTTGTACACGCCGCGCGCCGAATCCTGCAGCAGCAATTCTTCATCGCCCGGCTTGAGGGTAAAGTCGCCCGCCGAGAACAGGTCTATGCCGGTCACCTTGAGCTTGGTGGAAACCGCCGAACCCTCGTAGCGCATCCGCCCATATTCGGCCAGATGGTTCGCCGCCACCTTGGCCTGCTCGAACAGCGGCGCGACCAGGCCGTACACCTGGCCGCGATGCTGCACGCATTCGCCCACCGAATAGATCTTCGGGTCGTAGGTCTGCATCGTGTCGTTCACCACGATGCCGCGCTCGCAGTGGATATTGGCCAGCTTGGCCAGTGCGATGTTGGGCCGAATCCCCGCCGCCATGATCACCAGGTCGGCAGGTATCTCCTCGCCTGCCTTGAAGCGCAGGCCGGTCACCTTGTCTTCGCCCAGTATCGCTTCGGTCTGGCGCGACATATAGAAT
>JBGTEW010000383.1:0-2390 GCA_041747615.1 Burkholderiaceae bacterium
AAAGCGGCGGGCGGCGTGATGACCTGCATTTCGCCCAGCGTATGCTTCGCGGCTGCGGCCACTGTTATACAGAGCTCCCCGTGAGTGAGTGCCAGCAGTTCGGCGGACTTTTCCGGGCTGACCGACCACACCATCGACACCAGGTTGCCCGGCAGCGGCAGCAGCGCGAGGATGCCATCCGGCTGGAACCATTGATAGGCGATGCCGCGATGCGGCAGCGCGCAGGTGAAATTGGCGACCACGCCGAGTTGCCGGTAATCCACCGGTGCGGCACTGATGCCGGCCTGTTCGCGCACCCACGAATCGCGCCCATCGGCGCCGACCACGAGTTTGGCACTCAGGGTGCGGCCGTCTTCCAGAGTGAGCTCGGCGGCATCATCGGCAAACCGGAGCGCGGCGCAGGTTGCCGGATGGAACAGCGCCAGGTTTTCCTGTTGCGGCAATTTTTGCCACAGTGCCTGCTGCAATGCGCGGTTCTCCAGGATGCACGCCAGTTCCGCCACGCCCATCTGGTAGGCGCTGAATTTCAGTTCCGCTCCGGTATCGCCGAACACGCGCATCGCTTCGACCGGCGCGGTGCGGCCGGGGTCCAGCAAAGACCATACGCCGGAGCGTTCGAGGAAGCTGCGGCTGCCCGGGCTGATCGCGTAGATGCGGCCATCCCAATTGCCGTCAACGGGGGGGGCTTTATTGCCGGGAGTCATGGCCCGGCTTTCCACCAGCGCCACAGACAGTCCGCCGGGCTTGAGCGCCGCAGCCAGGCTGGCGCCCACCAGTCCGCCGCCGATAATCAGGACATCGAAGGTCATTGTTTAGCTCTGAGACAGAAATTTAGCCACGGATTAACACGGATTTTCACGGATAACGGCCATCAAGCCATGGGGATTATCCGTGCCCATCCGTGAAAATCCGTGGCTGGATTGCTTTTTGTTAATTGCAGTGCATGGAATCATAGCACGGGGCGGTTGATTAATTTATAATCGCTCCCCCTCGCGGAAATCCTCCCGGCAAAAGAACAAGATGCGCATCGGCCCCTATCAACTGAAAAACAACCTCATCGTTGCCCCCATGGCGGGAGTGACCGATCGTCCGTTCCGCATGTTGTGCAAGCGCATGGGTGCGGGCATGGCGGTGAGCGAGATGGTCGCGTCCAACTCGTTGTTATACGGTTCGGAAAAAACCAGGCGCCGCGCCAACCATGAAGGCGAGGTCGATCCGATCTCGGTGCAGATCGTCGGGGCCGACCCGGTGATGCTGGCGCAGGCCGCCAGATACAACGTCGATCACGGCGCGCAGATCATCGACATCAACATGGGCTGCCCGGCCAAGAAGATCCGCAACGTAATGGCCGGCTCCGCGCTGTTGCAGAACGAGCCGCTGGTCGCCAGATTGCTCGAAGCGGTGGTCGGCGCGGTGGATGTGCCGGTCACACTGAAGATACGCACCGGCTGGGACAAGCAGAATCGCAATGCGATACGCATCGCCAGGATCGCCGAAGACTCGGGCATCCAGGCGCTGGCGATACATGGCCGCACCCGCGCCTGCGCCTACACCGGCGATGCCGAATACGACACCATCGCCGCGGTGAAGGCCAGCGTGAACATCCCCATCATCGCCAACGGCGACATCACCACGCCGGTAAAAGCCAAACATGTGCTGCAATATTCCGGGGCCGATGCGGTGATGATAGGCCGTGCGGCGCAGGGCCGCCCGTGGCTGTTCCGCGAGATCGAACATTTCCTCAATACCGGCGAGCACCTGCCGCCACCGGAGGTCGGCGAGATCCATCGCGTGCTGGTGGACCACGTGCTGGATCTGTACGATTTCTACGGCGAGTACAACGGGCTGCGCGTGGCGCGCAAGCACATCTCCTGGTACACCAAAGGGCTGGCCGGTTCGGCGCACTTCCGCCATCACATGAATCAACTGGAAAGCCCTGCCGAACAACAGGCGGCGGTGGATGAATTTTTTGCAGAACAGGCGCAGCGTGGTCTACAGCTGCATTACGTCGAGGATTTGGCAGCATGAGCGATGGTTTGATCAACGAGAACGACATGGCGCGCTACGTGCGCAAGGCACTCAAGGAATACTTCAAGGACCTGGATGGCGAGGAACCCTGTTGCGAGATGTACGACATGGTGATGAACTGCGTCGAGAAGCCGTTGCTTGAAATGGTGCTGGAAGACGTCGGCGGCAATCAGACCCGCGCGGCGGAAATGCTCGGCATCAACCGCAACACCTTGCGCAAGAAGATGCTGGAGCACGGCATCGCGTAGGTCGGGATTCATCCCGACTCCATGTTAAGTCGGAATGAATCCCGACCTGCGTTTCGATCTACTATTTATATACCTAGGATCATCATGGCAGCGATCAAGCAGGCACTCATCAGC
>JBGTEW010000384.1:0-7414 GCA_041747615.1 Burkholderiaceae bacterium
ATCGATCCGCAGCGCGGCCAGACGATTGTGGAAATCGGGCCCGGACAGGCGGCACTGACCGGCGCCCTGATCAAGCGCGCGGGGCATATTCACGCAATCGAGATCGACCGCGATCTGGCGGCATCGTTACGGCGCCGCTTCGCTGCCGATCAGTTGACGTTGATCGAGGCCGACGCGCTTAGCATCGAATGGAGCACGATCGCGGAAGCACCGTTGCGGATCGTCGGCAACCTGCCATACAACATTTCGACACCGGTGCTTTTCGCGCTGCTGCCGGTCGCCGAGCGCGTGCTGGATCAGCATTTCATGCTGCAGAAGGAAGTCGTCGACCGGATGGTCGCTCCTCCGGGCAGCAGGACCTACGGACGGCTGTCGGTGATGCTGCAGTTTCGCTACCGGATGATGAAGCTGTTCGACGTGCCGCGCGAAGCGTTCAAGCCCGCACCTCAGGTCACATCGAGCGTCGTTCGAATGCAGCCACTCGCGGCACCGGACTTGCCCGAGGTCGATGCGGATACGTTCGCTCGCGTGGTTGCAGCGGCCTTCGGTCAGCGGCGCAAGACTCTGCGCAACTCGCTGTCGGACCTGCTCGATGCCGATCAGATCCGCGCGGCGGGCGTCAACCCACAGGCGCGCGCAGAAACGCTGAGCGTGCCGAGCTTCGTTGACCTTGCCCACCGGGTGACCGCTAAAACGACACCGCCGCCATCTCGACCCGCTTGATCTGATCGCGCGCAATTTCAAACTCTGGCAGCAGGCGAGCCACCTCGTTCCAGAAGCGGCGGCTGTGGTTCAGTTCGCGCAGGTGCGCGAGCTCGTGCGCGATCACGTAGTCGATCACCGGCAGCGAAAAGTGCAACAGGCGCCAGTTAAGCCGAATCCGGCCGTTGCGCGAGCACGATCCCCATTGCGTTCGCGCCGACGACAGGCGCCAGCCGGCAAAGCTCGCATCGATGCGACCGGCAAAGCGCTGCAGACGCCGATCCAGCAGCCAGCGCGCCTGTTGCTGAAGCCATGCCTGCAGCGCATGACGCACGTCAGGCTCGGCCGTAAAAGCGGGCAACGCCAGCCGAATTTCCTTCGCGTCGACGGCGAAGTACGTTGCCCCGGCCGCCGCGTCGAGCCGCAGTTTTACGGTCTCGCCCAGATACTGCACGGTGTCGCCATCCCTCAGCCGCTGCGCTTCAGGACAACGCCGTTCGCGCCACTCGATCTGCTTTCTGACGATCCAGCGCTCGCTTGCGGCAATCGCCGCCTCGATCTCTCGCAGTGGGACCCAGCCTGGTGCGCGGACACTCAACCCGCGCTCGTCGATCTGAAATCCGATCGTGCGGCGGCGGACGCGATGCAGTTCGTACTCGATGATCGACTGCCCCAATGCGATGCGGCGAGTTGCTTTCGGCGAGTCGTCAAACGCCAGCAGCAGCTGCTGGCCGGACTGCGCGCGGCGCTTCAAGCCATCCTCGCCGCACCTTCGTCGACGCCGCGGCTCGGCACATACGGCGCGCTGTATCGATGCGGTGCGAGTCTGCGCATTTCCGATTCGATCCACGCTTCGACCAATGCCGCTACTTCATCCGCGCTTTTGCCAGCGGGATCGATCGCCGGACCGATCGACACGGTGATCGTGCCGGGCTGCTTGACGAACCTGCCCTTCGGCCAGAGCTCGCCAGAGTTGACCGCGATCGGCACCGCCAGCGCACCGGTTCGTACCGCGAGCCGCGCGCCGCCGGTCTTGTAGCGGCGACTCGTTCCTGGCTGCGTGCGTGTGCCTTCGGGGAAAATGACGATCCACCAGCCGCGCGCCAGCCGGTCCTTGCCCTGCTCGACCACCTGCTCGAATGCATCCTGACCCTTGCTGCGATCGATGCTGATCATCTGCGCCGACGCAATGCCCCAGCCGAAAAACGGCACCCAGTTGAGTTCGCGCTTGTAGACGAACGTCAGATCGCGCGGCATGCCGATCGTCAGCCAGAACGTTTCCCAGGTTGACTGATGCTTCGGCAGCACGATCGCCGGCCCATCGGGCAGGTTGTGCCGGCCTTCGACCTTGTATTCGATGCCGCAGATGACGCGTGCGCCCCAGATCGCCATCGCGGTCCAGCGTGTGCACAGCCAGTAGCGCGTGTGCACCGGAAACAGCCAGCCGCTCAGCACCACGAAGGACCACGGGACGACGGTCACGAACAGGTAGACGACATAGGCGACCGATCGCAGCCAGGGCAGCATCGATGACCTACGCGCTGAGCTTGGACGTGTCTGCGACGCGATTCACCGTCGCGAGTTTGGAAATATCGGCCACTCTGTTCATCGTGGTGCGCAACGCCGACAGCAAGCCCAGCCTGTTCGCACGCAGCCTTGCATCGTCGACGTTCACCATGACTTCATCGAAAAAGCGATCGACCGGCACCTTCAGCGGTGCCAGCGATTTCAGCATCGCCGAGTAGTCGCCCGACGCGTAAAGTTGCTCGGCCCAGGGCCGCACAGCGCTGAATGCTTCGTCCAGCGAACGTTCCGCCGGTTCGAGCAACAACGCACGATCAAACACGATTGGCACATCGTCTGCCTTTTTCAGGATGTTGCCGATTCGCTTGTTGGCAGCCGCCAGACTCTCGGCTTCGGGCAGCGCCATAAAGGCGCGCACCGCAGCCAGCTGTTGCGGCACCTGATCGATCCGTGTCGGTCGCAAAGCGATTACCGCTTCGACCTGCTGCGCCGTGTAGTCGTCGTCGCGCAGCAGACCTCGCAGGCGCTCGTACAGAAATTCACTCAGCTCTTCGGCGCGGCTCTCGAACCCCGTCACGCCGGCAAACGCGCCGTCTGCGATGGCCAGCAGTCGATCGAGCGGTACTGCCAGCTGCTTCTCGATCAGCAGGCGCAGAACGCCGAGTGCCTGGCGGCGCAATCCGAACGGATCTTTTTCGCCGGTCGGCTTCTCCCCGACTCCAAACAGGCCTGCCAGCGTCTCCAGCTTGTCTGCCAGCGCAACGCAGATACCGGTCGCGCCTTGAGGCAGCGCATCGCCGGCAAAGCGTGGGCAGTAGTGTTCGCGAATCGCCAGCGACACGTCAGCCGACTCGCCATCGTGCCGCGCGTAGTACTCGCCCATCATCCCTTGCAGCTCCGGAAACTCACCGACCATCAAGGTGCGCAGATCCGCCTTGGCAAGCCGGGCTGCCCGCTCGACCGTTACCGGCTCGATGCCCAGCTCGCTCGCAATTTCCGCTGCGATCGAGGCGATGCGGTCGACCCGCTGCAGCTGCGACCCCAGCCTGGCGTGATAGACGACCTCGGCCAATCCGGGAATGCGGCTTTCAAGTGTCTGCTTGCGATCCTGATCGTAGAAAAACTTGGCGTCGGCCAGCCGCGCTCGCACGACGCGGGCATTGCCGGCGCGAATCGCGACACCGCCATCGGTCGCCTCGATGTTCGACACCAGCAGGAAGCGATTGGTCAGCGCACCCGCACGATCGGTCAATGCAAAGTACTTCTGGTTTCGCTGCATCGTCAGGACCAGGCACTCGGGCGGTACCTCGAGGTACTCGGGATCGAAGGTCGAGTCGTATACGACTGGCCATTCGACCAGGGCGGCGACTTCGTCCAGCAGATCATCCGGCATCACTGCTTTCGCGTGATGTTTCTCAGCCGCTTCAGCCAGCAGCGCCTCGATCCTTGCACGCCGCTGCTCGAAGGACGCGATGACATAGCCCTCTTCGAACAACTGCCTGACGTAGGTATCAGCCGAGTGCACCGCCAGCTCGCCCGGCGCGAGGAACCGGTGGCCGTGCGTCTTCGTTCCCGCGTGCAATCCCAGGACGTGCACCGGCACGACGGCATGACCGTGCAAGGCAATCAACCGGTGCGCAGGCCGTACGAACCTCACCGTCGTCACGCCGTCGGCCAGCTGATAGCTCATCATTTTCGGAACCGGCAGCGCATCGATCGCTTCTTCAATGACGGGCTGCAAGGCAGTGATCAGCCGCTCGCCCGGCCTGACGCCTTCGTAGATCAGCACCTGCTGCCTACCATCGCTTTCGTGCTGCAGTTTGCCTATATCTGCTTCGACGCCGAGGGCGACAAGCTTCTTGCGCAATGCCGCGGTCGCTTTTCCCGCGGCGTCGAGACCGATCGCCACCGGCAACAGCTTCTGTCGGAATGGCGCATCGGCCGAGCGCTTGGCGACATCGCTGACGTGAACCGCGAGCCGGCGCGGGGTGGCGTACGCGGTCACCGTGCTTTGCACAGAAAGAAAGTCGCGCGTCCGCAAGCCCTTTTCGATGCCCGCTGCGAATGCCTCGGAAAGGCTCCTGAGCGCCCCGGGCGGCAGCTCTTCGGTGTGAATCTCGACCAACAGCGACGAGGTCATGCCGCTTCGCGCGTGGCCGCAGCGTCGATCATCGGAAATCCAAGTCGTTCGCGCGACTCGTAGTAGCTCTGCGCCACTGCGCGCGACAGCGCTCTGATGCGGCCGATATACGCCGCGCGCTCGGTGACGCTGATGGCGCCGCGCGCATCGAGCAAATTAAATGCGTGCCCGCACTTCAGAACCATTTCGTACGCCGGCAGTGCCAGCTCGGCGCCCATCAACCGCTTGGCCTCGGCTTCGAACAGATTGAACTCGGCAAGCACCACCTGCGGGTCGCTCGCCTCGAAGTTATAGCGGCTCTGCTCGACTTCGTTCTGGCGAAACACATCGCCGTAGCTCAACGACTTTTCGACTCCGCGATCGCGCCATGTCGTGTAAACGAGGTCGTACACGTTATCGATGTCCTGCAGATACATCGCCAGCCGCTCGAGCCCGTAAGTGATTTCGCCGGTGATGGGCTTGCACTCGATCCCGCCGACCTGCTGGAAGTACGTGAACTGCGTGATCTCCATGCCGTTCATCCACACTTCCCAGCCGAGGCCCCAGGCGCCGAGCGTCGGGTTCTCCCAGTTGTCTTCGACGAAGCGGATGTCGTTGACCCGAGTGTCGATGCCAAGCGCCACCAGCGAACGCAGATACACGTCGATGATGTCGGGAGGCGACGGCTTCAGCACGACCTGGTACTGGTAGTAGTGCTGCAGCCGGTTCGGGTTCTCGCCGTACCGCCCGTCCTTCGGCCGGCGCGAGGGTTGCACATACGCTGCGCGCCACGGCTCGGGGCCGATCGCGCGCAGAAAGGTAGCGGGATGCGACGTGCCAGCGCCGACCTCGATGTCGATCGGCTGCAGCAGCGCGCAACCCTGCTCGCTCCAGTAACTTTGCAGACGCAGGATCGTTTCTTGAAAAGTCATCATGGCGGCGGACGACGATTGTACGGATCACTGCCAGCGCGCCGCGTTAGAAACACTGCGAGCAGAAACAGAACGCTTGCGGCCAACAGCGCGGGCCAGTTTCCGTAGCGGATGAACGGCGTCATTCCGGCGTAGCCTTGAACCTGGCCATCGAGCGCGCCTGCGGTCAGATACGGCAGTTGGGCGACAACATCCCCGCGCGCGTCGATGATCGCCGTGGCGCCGGTATTGGTGGCCCGCAACATCGGATGCCGGGTTTCAAGGACGCGCATGCGAGAGATCTGCAGGTGCTGCGGCAGCGCCAGCGAATCGTTGAACCACGCGAGGTTCGAAATATTCAGCATCAGCGTCGGCGCCGGGCCGGATGTGTGCCAGGCATCGATGATCTCGGCGCCGAACAGATCCTCGTAGCAGATATTGACGGCTATGCGCTGCCCCGCCACCTGCATCGGCTGCGCGGTCGTGCCCCGCTGCTGGTCGCCGATCGGCATCTGCATCAGATCGACAAACCAGCGGAACCCCGGAGGAATGAATTCACCGAACGGCACCAGGTGACGCTTGCTGTAGCGGAGCGGCGCGGTGTCGTCCGGAACATAGCCGACCGCACTGTTGAAGAAGTGGCCGCGCGGCTCTTCCAGAAATACCCCGTAGATCACCGCAGTCCGGCCTGATTGCGCAAAGTCGCGAAACGCCTGCAGATACGCAGGCGGAACCCATTGCAGCGGCACCGGAAAGATCGATTCGGGCAGTGCCACGAGGTCAACCGCTTTTTGCGGACCCTGGCCCTGCATCAACGACCAGTGCGCGGTGAAGGCGCGTGCGGCACCGTCGGGTTCGAACTTCTGATTCTGCGGAACGTTCGCCTGCACCAGCCGCACGCTGATCGGTTTACCTGATGGCTGGGTCCACGACAAAGAGCCGGCCAACAAGCCACCGCCGATAACAACAGTGAACATCGCGGCGACCCACGCATAGCGTCGCCGTCCGTGTTTGGTCTGTAACACCGCCAACGACGCCATCGCACCTGCGAGCAATCCCACCATCAACGTGATGCCGTAGACACCCACTACCGGTGCCCACCCGGCAAGAGGGCCGTCGGTATGGGCGTAGCCGCTCGCCAGCCACGGAAAGCCGGTGAAAACCGTGCCCCGCATCCATTCTGAAATCGCCCAGGAAGCCGGGAGCGCGATCATCAGCCGCTGCCCTGCGTGCGGGACGACGCTATGCGCGACGCCGAGTGCCAGTGCGGGATAGAGGGCAAGATAGGCGCAGAACGCTGCGGTCGCGGCGCCGGCCAGCAGTGCCGGCATCAGACCGTACACGTGCATGCTGACGTAGACCCATGAGATGCCGACGCCGAACCAGCCCAGCCCAAACATGAAGCCGAGCAGCGCCGCGTTTCGTGCCGAACCGGCGCGGGCCGCGAGCACGAACAGCGCCGCGAGTGCAAGCACCTGCAGCCACGGCAGATTCCATGGCGCAAATGAGCATGCATGGAGAGCGCCCGCCAGCAGCGCACAAAGCGGCCATAACAGCCGGCGACGGCGGCCGAGGTTCATGCGGGGTCAGACCAGGACAAGGTGTCCGATTGTGCTGCCTGGGCAGCTTTCGCGGACCGGAAGCTCAAGCCGAATGCTGATGCTCGGTCGTCTCGGCGAATTCCTGTGTCACGCTTTTGCTCTGTGTGCGGGTCACCAGAAACATTTGCGGCCGGCGCGCATCCGCTCGAACCACTTCGAACCGAATATCGTTCAGCATCAAAGAATCGCCCCGCTTGGGTACCCGGCCGAATTGCTCGGTCAGCAGGCCGCCGATCGTATCGAAGGTGGCGTCCGAAAGCTCAGTACCGAACGTATCGTTGAAATCGCCGATTTCGGTCAGCGCCTTCACCCGATACCGGCCGTCGCCTTCCGGCACGATCGCATCGTCGCCCACATCCAGATCGTATTCATCCTCGATGTCGCCGACGATCTGTTCGATCACGTCCTCGATCGTGATCAATCCGGCGACGCCGCCATACTCATCGACGACGATCGCGATGTGGTTGCGATTGGCTCGGAAGTCGCGCAAAAGCACGTTGACCGGCTTGCTCTCCGGAATGAAAACGGCCGGACGTAGGCTGGCGCGCAGATCGAAA
>JBGTEW010000385.1:0-2729 GCA_041747615.1 Burkholderiaceae bacterium
GCCATTATTTCGTCGATAGTGCGCGCAGCACTTCGGCCACTGAGAGGAAGGATCCGAACGCCAAAATTCTATCATCGGCATTGCAGCGTTCGCGTGCTGCGTTCAGTGCTTCTGCAAAGCTCGCGTGCTCGATAACTGAGCTGGCGGGCACAGCAGCCCGGACTCGACTTGCCACCTGCGCGGCGGACGCGCCACGCGCGCCCGGCGTCGCTGCGATGTGCCAGTGATCGATTCTGCTGGCGACCTTTTCGATCACACCGGTTATGTCCTTGTCGGCCAGCATGCCGAACACCGCCTGCGTCTGCGGATAAAACCCCATGTTGTCGAGATTCTGAGCAAGCACCGCGGCCGCATGGGGATTGTGTGCGACATCGAGCACGATCACCGGGCGTCCCGGCAGAACCTGAAAGCGCGCGGGCAACTCCACGGTCAGCAACCCCTGCCGCACTGCCTGTTGCGTCACCGGCAGCCGTGACGCGAGCGTTTCCAGAGCTGCCAGCGCACCGCACGCGTTCAGCAATTGATTGGCGCCACGCAACGCCGGGTACGGCAGGCTCGCTCGGCGCGTATGACGGCCCTTGTACGCCCACTGCTGTCGATCACCCTGATAGTTGAAGTCGAGGCCGAACTGCCAGAGGTCGGCACCGATCGCCTGCGCGTGATCGAGCAGTGACCGCGGAGGCTCGGGGTCGCTGCAGATCGCAGGGCGCCCCGGACGGTAGATGTGCGCTTTCTCGAAACCGATTTGCTCCCTTGAAACTCCCAGATAACCCATGTGATCCAGCGCCACCGAAGTGACGATCGCGACATCCGCATCGACGATGTTGACCGCATCCAGCCGGCCTCCAAGGCCGACTTCAAGCACCACGGCGTCAAGCTGCGACTGCGAGAACAAACGAAGGATGGCCAGCGTCGTGAATTCGAAATAGGTCAGCGTCGTGCCCGCGCGCGCCGCCTCGATTGCCTCGAACTGATCGACCAGCGCTTGATCGCCCGCATCGACGCCGTCGACGCGGGCGCGCTCGTTAAATTGCAGCAGATGCGGGGACGTGTAGAGGCCGACGCGGTAGCCGGCGGCACGCAATATCGCGTCGAGCATCGCGCACGTCGACCCCTTGCCGTTGGTGCCGCCGACGACAAGCGCCGGAATCTTCAGCTGCAGGTCGAGCCGGCCGGCAACCTCACGCACGCGGTCGAGGCCGAGGTCGATCGGCTTGGCGTGCAGACGCTCAATGCGAGCGAGCCAATCGTCAAGCGAAAGTGTTCCCGTAATCGTTACGACAACGCCTCGGCAGGCTGTTTTAACAACAACGCGAGCAACCCCGCAATCTCATCCCGCATCTGCCGCCGATCAACGATCATGTCGATAGCGCCCTTGGTCAACAGGAACTCGGCGCGCTGAAAGCCTTCGGGCAGCTTCTCGCGTACGGTCTGCTCAATGACCCGCGGACCGGCAAACCCGATCAGCGCCTTCGGCTCGGCGATCACCACGTCGCCCATGAAGGCGAAGCTCGCCGACACCCCGCCCATTGTGGGATCGGCCAGAACGCTGACAAAAGGCAGCTTCGCCTCCGCCAAGCGCGCAATCATCGCCGTAGTCTTGGCCATCTGCAGAAGTGACAGCAGGCCCTCCTGCATGCGCGCCCCGCCGGTAGACGTGATGCAGACGAACGGAACTTTCTGATCGATCGCGCTTTGCACACCGAGGACGAAGCGCTCGCCGACGACCGACCCCATCGAGCCACCCATGAAGTCGAATTCGAAACATGCGGCCACCACCGGCAACGCCCGAATCGAACCGCCGATCACGATCAGCGCATCGGTTTCGCCGGTCTCCTCCATCGCCTGCTGCAAACGCTCCGGATACTTGCGGCTGTCGCGAAACTTCAACGCATCGACCGGCAATATCTCCTGGCCGATCTCATAGCGTCCTTCGGCATCCAGCAGGGCGTCTAACCGCCCGCGCGCCCCGATGCGCATGTGGTGTGAACATTTCGGGCATACGAACTGCGTCGTCTGCAACTCCGCGGAGTACAGCACCGCTTCGCAGCCGGGACACTTGGTCCACAAGCCCTCGGGCACGCTTTTGCGGGCGGCTCCCTGGTCGCGCTTGATGCGCGGCGGCAGAATTTTCTCGATCCAGCTCATGTGTTTCCTAGGCTGCTCTGACAACTTGCGGATGGTCGATCGCGACACGAATGCTGCCGACAAAGCGCTCGACTGCCTGCACCGCGCGATCGCTCGACGCGCCCTCCAGCTCCTCGATGATGCGCGAGCCGATCACGATGGCGTCTGCAACGCCGGCAACGGCCTGCGCGCTCGCTGCGTCACGGATGCCAAAGCCTACGCCCACCGGCAGATCGGTGTACCGGCGGATCAGCGGCAGGCGGGCTGCCACGCTGTCGACATCGAGGTGTCCGGCGCCCGTAGTTCCTTTCAGGCTGACGTAATACAAAAAGCCTGAACCCTGTCTTGCAATCGCCTCGATCCGCTGGTCAGTAGTCGTCGGTGTGAGCATAAAGATGGAATCGATGCCGGCCACCCGCAGCTCGGCCGAAAAGTCGAGCGATTCTTCCGGCGGATAGTCAACCACCAGCACGCCGTCGACACCAGCGGCGCGTGCTGCGTGCGCAAAATCGTTGTGGCCCATGCGTTCGATCGGATTGGCGTAACCCATCAGCACGACCGGCGTGGCTACATCGTCCTTGCGAAACTCGGCCACCATGGCA
>JBGTEW010000386.1:0-16546 GCA_041747615.1 Burkholderiaceae bacterium
GCAGTATCGACGAGGCGCGCTCGCTGGCGGGGTTACCGCCGGTGGCTCAGTCGATGCAGGGCAACGCGGCCGCTGGCAGCACGGGCAGTGTCGGCAAGGCGGTCAGCGGCGTTGTTGCGTTGAGTCCGGCGCTACAGTCGAAGGTGCGTCCCGACGACTCGGTGTTCGTATTCGCCCGTCCAGCCGACGGATCGCGCATGCCCGTGGCCGCCGTGCGGGCAAAGGTCAGCGAGCTGCCATTGCGCTTCACGCTGGATGATTCGCGCTCAATGGCTGCCGGCGCGAAGATCTCGAGCCTGTCCGAAGTCATCGTCGCTGCTCGTGTCTCGCGCTCCGGCAACGCCACACCATCCAGCGGTGACCTGGAGGGGGCGTCGGCAAGAGTAAAAGTGGGCAGCCAGGGAATCAACCTGACCATCGATCGTGCCATCCCGTAGCAAGCTGCCGGGCTCTGTGTGAGCTGAGAGTGTTTTCTCCTGGCCTAATGGGGGCGTTCCGGTCGACGCTGTCGGCCATCCGCCGCGCACTTGGGCTTTCTGCGCTCAGGCAGACCGAAGATCGGCGTGTGCTCGAGCAGGTGATCCTGCCCGCGTACGCGTGTCGCGTTGACATCGAGCGAGTGCTGTTTGTCGGCTGCGCGGCGTATACGCAACCGTATCGTGAATTCTTCAGCGATCGCGAGTACTGGACGATCGACCCGGTGCCGGGTCGACGCCGTTACGGCAGCGAGCGCCACATCGCTGACCGTCTCGAGTACCTGGGAAATCACGTCAGTGATGAATACTTCGACCTGATCATCTGCAACGGAGTCCTCGGCTGGGGGCTCAACACCGCCGGCGATGCCGAGGCGGCCTTCGCTGCGTGTCATAGGCATCTGCGGGACGGCGGCGAGCTGATGCTCGGATGGAATGACATTGCGCCTCGCAATCAGGTTTCGCCGGACACTGTGGCGGCGCTGCGCCATTTTGAGCGCCAAGTATTCGATCCTCTAGGAGCGGACCGACTTGAGGTTGATGTGCCGCACCGCCATGTGTTCGACTTCTACCGGAAGCGTGGTTCGCATTCTGTTAAAGCACCTTAACAAACATTCACAACATACTGATCGTATAGCGATTCTCGCTCGCCGGAAACAGTAGGCGTGATGTTTGCATGGTTGCTTCGCAGCGCTCCTGCGTGCAATTTTTGCGCGGATCGCAGCGAAGTGACCACACTTGAGGTGTTAGATGAACTTAATGCGGCATCGTCCTTATTTAAGGGCACTTTCTCCCAGTCAGCGGCAAATCTGGTGGACGCACAAAAAACGATTGAGTCTGCGGGTCACGATAGGCGTGGCGTGGCTCCCGGATCAGGTGCGCCGCTCGTACGCTTACGCAATTCGCATCTAACAGCGGCGATGGCGGCTCGCTCACTGCAGTCGGTGACGATCACCTTCGGGCTCGTCACCATTCCCGTCAGGATGTATCCGGCCACCAACCCGCGTGCCGGCATCTCGTTCACGATGCTCGATCCGAAGGGCGGACGGGTAAAGCAGCAGTATGTGTCGGCAGACAGCGGCGAAGTCGTGCCGCGCGGCGAGATGATCAAAGGCTACGAGTTCGAAAAGGATCACTTCGTCACATTCACGAAGGAAGAATTGAAGGCCCTCGAGGAAGCGTCGTCCGGGGCCATCGAGATCACCGAGTTCGTGCCGGCCGAATCGATCGATCCGGTGTTTTACGAGAAGGCGTATTACCTCGGTCCCGACAAGGGTGGCGCGAAGCCATACAGACTGCTTGCCGACGCCATGCGCGAGTCGGGCCGCTCGGCGATTGGACGCTGGGCGGCGCGCGGCAAGCAGTATCTGGTCAATATCCGCGTCGCCGAAAAGGGGCTGGTGCTGCAGCAGCTGCTGTACGCGGATGAGGTTCGTTCGATCGACGACGTCGAGATTCCGGACGCGAAGGTCAACGCGAAGGAGCTTGCGCTTGCCAATCAGTTGATCGACAGCATCACTTCCAAGACCTTTGATCCAACCCAGTACGAGGACGATGTCCAGGAGCGTATCGAGGCGCAGATTCAGAAAAAGGTCGAGGGCGAGGAGATAACGGTTTTTGAAGGCGCGCAGGCCGCGCCGAAAGGTGCCAAGGTGATTGACATCATGGATGCGCTACGCGCCAGCCTGAATCGCAACGCCAGCAGTGCACCGGCGCGTAAGTCGGCCAAGAAGACAACCAAGTCAGCAAAGAAGACGCCGAGCCGCGCAGCGCGCAAAGCGGCGTAAGGTAAGCGATCGGGGTCAGACCCCGATTTTCCAGGAGGGTCCCATGGCACTTAACAATCCGAGTGCGAATCCGATTACCCGCTATTACGAAGCGCAGGCCGCTGCCACTGCGGAGATCGTCCAGGCTGCATTGAGCGGTATGCAGCGGCTGCAACAGATCACGCTGCAGGCGATGCGAGTTAACGCCAATGAACCTGCCGGCGAGCATGCTGCACGCCTGCAGCGAGAGTCGCTGCAGGTGTTTACCGACATGAACAACGCGATCGCGCAGGCGAGTTACTCGATGATGGAGCGCATGCGGGATGCACTCGGCGCGGGCGCCGTATCAATGCCGTCATTTGCGTACGGCAACGAATCGCTGGCCAACCCGATGACGATGTATGACGCAGGCATGCGTCAATGGCAAACCGCGGTCCAGCAGATGATGGAGACGCCGTCGGTGGCGATGGCAGTCGCGTCCGCGGTCGAAGACGAAGTGGCTACCTCGACGGGCGCCGGGCCGGCGCGCAAATCGAAATCTGCGACCAAGCGCAAGACCCGCGGCCGAAGGCGTTGATTCCGTCGCTTGCGCTGACCGCGGATAGCGGGGCTGCCGCATGACGTTCGCCACCTGGGCGCTCGCCGTCGGCGCCGTGTTTACGGTGATGGCTTTGTCGGGAACGCTGCTGAAGCGTTTACCGCTCAGCACGTCGATGCTGTATCTGGTCGCGGGGGTGGCCCTGGGCCCCGCAGGGCTCGCCCTGCTAAGCCCGTCCGCCATCGACGATCAGCGGCTGCTCGAGGTGGTCGCCGAGGCGGCAGTCCTCATTTCTTTGTTTGCTGCAGGCCTGAAGCTCGCCTTGCCGCTGTCCGACCGCCGCTGGCGCTCGATCGTTCGGCTAGCGACAGGCTCGATGCTGTTGACCGTCGTGCTGCTCGCTGCGGCGGGTGTGGTGCTATTCGGTTTGTCGCTGGGAGCCGCAGTGCTGCTCGCGGCCATTCTTGCACCGACCGATCCGGTGCTGGCGTCCGACGTGCAGGTCGCCAACCCGGGCGATCGCGACTCTTTGCGCTATAGCCTGACCGGCGAGGCTGGCCTGAACGACGGCACCGCGTTTCCATTCGTGATGCTCGGCTTGGGTCTGCTGGGCTTGCACGAACTCGGCCCTGCGTATTCGCGCTGGTTAACGGTGGACGTCATCTGGCGTGTATTCGCCGGCCTGGCGATTGGGGCACTGTGCGGGCGCGCCATCGGCAAGCTTGTCTTGTATCTGCGAACGCAGCACAAGGAAGCCATAGGACTCGACGAATTCTTGTTGCTCGGATTGATCGGCGTTTCGTATGGTGCTGCGCAGTTCGCATCGGCATACGGCTTTCTTGCGGTGTTCGCGGCGGGCGCGGCGCTGCAGCGGACTCAGTCAATCGGAACCGGTCGTGCCCCGCACGACGCTATGGTTGACAGCGTGCCCGGTGACGAACAAGCGAAGCAGGAACTGGCGGCCGATCCGCGGCGTGCTGGTATCTACATGACTCGCGCGATACGCGATTTCAATGGGCAGCTCGAACGTATCGTCGAAGTCGCGATCGTCATCATCGTCGGAGCGATGCTGGGCTCGATTGTGCTGACGGTCGAGACGGTGGTTTACCTTGCTCTGCTTTTTCTGATCGTGCGGCCAGTTTCGGTGTGGCTCGGACTGGCCGGAGACAAGATGCCACGCGACCAGCGATTGTTGATCGGATGGTTCGGCATTCGCGGCATCGGTTCGATCTATTACCTGATGTATGCGATTGGACATGGCGTGTCGCAACCGCTCGCCGAACAGATGACATCGGTCGTGCTGACCGCGGTGGCGGCTTCGATCGTCGTTCACGGAATCTCCGTGACGCCACTGATGAACATCTACCACGCGCGACGTGCAGCGCGTCGCACTGCCTGACCAGCACGCTACTGCTGCATCGCCTGCTCGCCCCATAGCTGCTTCAAGCGCGCATCGCGTCCGCAGTTGTTGCGGTAGAACTTGTAGCGCACCGGATTCTTGATGTAGTAGTCCTGGTGATAGCCCTCGGCGGGGTAGAACGTCGTTGCAGTCGCGATCTCGGTCACGATCGGCTGCGAAAACGGCTTGTTGCCCGACAGCGCTTTTTTCGACGCTTCGGCAGTCGCGCGCTGTTCGCTGTCGTGCACGAAAATCGCGCTGCGGTACGACGAACCGACATCGCAGAACTGCCGGTCCTTGACTGTCGGGTCGATCGTCCGCCAGAAGTACTCGACCAGTTTCGCGTAGCTCACTTTGCCCGGGTCATAAACGATCTGCACCGCCTCGGCGTGACCGGTGTTGTTGGCCGATACGCTTTCATACGTCGGGTTCACGGTCCGTCCGCCGATATAACCGGATGTCGTCGAGATCACGCCGTCGACCTTGTCGAAGTCCGCCTCGGTGCACCAGAAGCATCCTCCGGCAAACGTCGCGACCGCTGTCGCAGTCGGGCGAGCAGGGGCCGCTGCCGGCTTCTCCGTCTTCGTTTGCGCAAACACTGCAAACGCGCCGACGCCGACGACCAGCGCAACCGCCGCTAACGCGCGTCTGTTCATGCGGCCGCCGGCACGAAATTAAGCGCCACGCCGTTATTGCAATAACGCTTGCCGGTAGGGCGCGGACCATCGTCGAATACGTGGCCCTGATGACCTTCGCAGCGCGCGCAGTGATACTCGGTCCGTGGCAGGATGAGTTTGTAATCGGTCTTAAAGCCGAGCGCGCTCGGCAGCGGCTCGTAAAAGCTTGGCCAGCCGGTACCGCTTTCATACTTGGTGGCGCTCGAAAACAGCGGATGCTGACAGCCGGCACAGTGATAGGTCCCGGTGCGCTTTTCGCGGTTCAGTGAGCTGCTGCCGGGTGTTTCGGTGCCTTCCCTGCGCAGCACGTAATACTGCTCGGGCGTCAGGCGCGCCTTCCATTCGGCGTCCGACAGTTTCAGCTTGGTAGTGTCTCCGGCATCGCTCTTTGGTGTTTTCGGGCCAGCACCGATCGTCCGCGCAGCGCCGGCACCCAGGCCGAGTGCTGCCAGAGTGGTGAGCAGAGTACGTCGAGTCATCATCGTCATCCTCGGATGAACTTTACAGAACGCAGATTGGTCGCGCACGCGCGAGCCTTCTTACACGCTACTGCACTTGGAGCCCAATGCCTCCTTGATCGTTCACCACCGCAAGCCGCTGGCCGTTGATTGGACGCAGGGTTTTCCCGCTAACCACGAGCGTCGACGGCGTGCAGCGCTGGTGCGTGCGTGTCACCCGCGGTGGCAATGGGAAGGTCTGTCCATCGACCGCGTATTCAACCGACGCGTTGGTGCGATTCGCCACGCTGAACTCGATCGATTCGGACTTTGGCCGTCCGAACAACTGCACTGCATAGTAGTGCCCGGTGGTGCGGCTATGCGCGATCGCCACTGCGGTCTCGGTCACGTTCGGGTCGAGCATGTTTTTGCGGTGGCCCGGCGAGTTCTGCCATCCTCTGAAGAGACGATCGGCGAGGTCAGCGGTGGCAAACCCTTCCGAACTGAACTGGTACGCGATGTTCTCGGCCACGATGCAATACGCGTAGCCAAACTTCTTTGCGCGCGCAGCCGGCGCTTGACCGTCGGCGCTATGGCCGTAGTTGTCGGTGCGTGCCATGTAATCGGCAAAGTAGCGGGCGGTCTTCGCAAGCTGCGGGTCGGGCGCGAGGGCCGTCAGCTTCTCCTGCGCGCGAAACCCGTTGGTCGAAGCGATGATGCGATTCGACGCTTCGGCTGCGTCGGGGCGACGGCGCTGATCGTGACTACCGGCTTGACCTTTGCGCGGTGCCACCACCGCTGACTCGGCGTGCTCGTTGACCTGCGCCACAAGCCCGTGTGCGAAGACGATGCCGCACGCCAGCGCAAGCGCGTCGAGCGCTTTACTGCGCACCGGTAGCCATCACGCGCCGGATGATATTGCCGACATCGTCAGCCACCAGCAGCGCGCCCTGACGGTCGATCTCTACCCCTACCGGGCGTCCGTAAGCCTCTTCGTCGGCGTTAAGCGATGAAATTCGTATTGGGCTCATAGGCATTCCGCGGAAGAATGCACATCCAAGCACCCGTCGTGCCTGCTACTTCAGCGCGACCGACGAGTCGGTTGGTCCCCACCGTGCGCAAATTTATCGGTGCCCGCTGTTAGTAGTTAGGACTTCGCTGCCGCTACCGCTTCCTTGAAAGCACTGCCGATCACACTGGCGCTCTGCGTCGTCAGATAACGGGCGCCGAGCGCTGCGTACTTCCGATAGTCCTCGATTGGCATCGTCATCAGACCCGCCGCCACTTTGGTGCGCGCGATCTTCTTGACGGCAGCTTCGATCGCACCGACGACCTCGGGATGCTTCTGGTTTCCCTGGTGGCCCATCGAGAACGACAGGTCGTTCGGCCCGATGAACAGCGCGTCGATGCCGGGCACTTCGAGAATCTCGTCGAGATTGTCGAGCGCCTCTCTGGTTTCGGTCATCAGGATCACTGACGTTCCCTCGTTCGACGCCTTGGCATGCGGTTGGCCACCGAAGAAACCGTAGCCCGCGGCGCGCGGCGAGAAGGCGGCGCCACGGCTTCCCATCGGCGGATACTTCGCGGCGGCGACGATGCGGTGTGCCTGCTCGGCAGTGTTGACCTGCGGTACCTGGATCGCCGACGCGCCGATGTCCAGAATGCGCAGAATGTCGGGCTCCAGGGTGCGCACGACCGGAATGACATTTGCGCAGCGCGCCGCTCGGATCAGGTGTTCGGTGGTTTCGATCGAGGCCGGACCGTGTTCGTTGTCGAGCACGACAAAATCGAATCCGGCATAACCGCACATTTCGACGATCGCCGGACTGGCGATGCCGACGAATATGCCGAACAGCGGTTTGTCGCCCTTCAAAAGTCCGGGCAATCGGGTATCAATCGTGGCCATCAATGGATCTCCGGCTCTGGCGTTTTCGCCGAGCCCTCAAGAAAATCAAAATCGCAGCCATCATTGGCCTGCGTGATATGACGCGAGAACAGCGCGCCGTAGCCGCGCTGATAGTGCGGCGGCGGTGGGCGCCAGGCCTGCCTGCGGCGCGCGAGTTCATCGTCTGAAACGCGGAGGTTGCGCGTGCGATTCGGCACATCGATCTCGATCTCGTCGCCGGTGCGGACCAGCGCGAGCGGGCCGCCGACCGCGCTTTCGGGTGCCACGTGCAGCACGCAGGCGCCATAACTCGTGCCGCTCATGCGCGCATCCGAAATTCGAAGCATGTCGCGCACGCCCTGCGCGAGCAACTTCTTCGGGATCGGCAGCTGGCCCCATTCGGGAAAACCGGGCGCGCCAATCGGACCGGCACTGCGCAGCACCAGCACCGAGTCGGCACCGACATCGAGCGCCGGATCGTCAATGCGCGCGGCCAGGTCGTTGTAGTCGTCGAACACGACAGCTCTGCCGCGATGCACGAGCAAACGCGGCTCCATCGCGCCGGGCTTGATCACCGCTCCATCGGGTGCGAGGTTGCCCTTCAGCACCGCCAGGCCGCCACTGGCCAGCAGCGGATTGGTGCGGCGGCGGATCACGTCGTCGTTGTAAATGCTCGCGCCCGCGATGTTCTCGCCGAGAGTTCTGCCATTGATGGTCGTTGCGCTGCCGTCGATCAGCTCTCCGAGTTCGGCGAGCACGGCAAGCAATCCACCTGCGTAGTAAAAGTCTTCCATCAGGTACTTGCCCGAGGGGCGCAGATTGGCCAGCAGCGGGGTGCTGCGCGACAGGTCGTCGAAGCGATCCAGCATCAGCGCGATGCCGGCACGGCGCGCCATCGCGACCAGATGCACCAGCGAGTTGGTGGAGCCACCCAAAGCCAGGACGGTCGTGATTGCGTTGTCGAACGACGCTGCCGTCAGAAAGTCCGAGGGTTTCAGATCCGCCCAGACCATTTCGACAATACGGCGGCCGGTATCGGTCGCCATCCGCTGATGGTTGGCATCGACTGCCGGGATCGACGCCGCGCCGGGCAGCGTCCAGCCCAGCGCTTCGGCCGCGCTGGTCATCGTCGAGGCAGTGCCCATCGTCATACAGTGTCCAGGCGAGCGAGCGATGCCGTCCTCGACCTCCTTCATCACTTCTTCGGTAATGTTTCCTGCGCGCAGCTCCGCCCAATACTTCCAGACATCGCTGCCCGACCCGAGATACTGACCGCGCATGTTCCCGCGCAACATCGGTCCGGCCGGCATGAAAATCGCCGGCAGATTCATGCTGGTCGCGCCCATGATCAGGCCCGGCGTCGTCTTGTCACAGCCGCCCATCAGCACCGCGCCGTCGGCCGGATACGAACGCAGCAGCTCCTCGGTTTCCATCGCGAGGAAGTTTCGGTACAGCATCGCCGATGGCTTCTGAAACGGCTCCGATAGCGACATCGCCGGCATCTCGACCGGAAATCCGCCGGCCTGCCATACGCCGCGCTTGACCTCTTCAACGCGCTGCTTGAAATGCGAATGGCACTGGTTAATGTCGCTCCACGTATTGACAATGGCGATCACCGGCTTGCCCGCGTAGTCCTTGCGGTCGTAACCCATCTGGGCCGTGCGCGAGCGATGGCCAAAGGCGCGCACATCGTGCACGCCGTACCAGCGATGTGAGCGGAGTTGCTCGGGTGACTTGCGCGGTTTGCTAGCCACGCGCTACTCGACGGTCGCGCCGGATGCCTTGACTGCTTTCCCCCACCTCTCGTTCTCAGCCTTGACGAACGCGTGAAACTGCTCCGGCGTGCTGCCGACCACGACAAAACCGTTCGACTCGAGCCGAGATTTGAACTCGGGCTGGTTCAGGATCTTGACCGTCTCGTCGCGCAGTTTCTTGACGATCTCCGGCGGGGTCTTCGCAGGCGCCGACAGTCCGAACCAGGAGACTGCAGAAAATCCGGGAACGCCTTGTTCGGCAATCGTCGGAATGTCCGGATACGCAGGGTTGCGCTTCAGGCTCGCGACGCCGATCGCGCGCGCCTTGCCGGCCTTCACCTGCGGTAGCGCGTGGTCCTGGTTGGTGAATAGCATCGGCACTTCGCCTGCAAGCAACGCAAGCATCGAGGGGCCGCCACCCTTGTACGGAACGTGCACCATGTCCATCCCCGTCGCCTGGCGCAGCATTTCCATCGCCAGCCGGCCTGACGAACCATTGCCATTCGAACCGTAGTTCAGCTTGCCTGGTTGCGCCTTCGCCATTGCTACCAGCTCAGGAATCGACTTGGCGGCAAAGTTCGGATTGACGATCAGCACATTGGGGCCCTCGGCCAGCAGAGTGATGTGTTCGAAGTCGCGCAGCGAGTCGTACGACATGCTTGGGTACAGGCTGTGGTTGATCGCGTTCGTTCCGACGCCCGACAGCAGCAGCGAATAGCCGTCGGGGGCCGCCTTTGCGATCTCGCCTGACCCGATGTTGCCGTTGGCGCCGGCCTTGTTTTCGACGACCACCGGTTGCCCAAGCGACTTCGACAACTCGGCGGCGAGGTTGCGCGCCATCGAATCCGTGCTGCCGCCGGGCGGGAAGGGCACCATGATGCGAATCGGCTTGTTCGGATACGCCTGCGCGCTGGCCGGACCGGCCTGAGCCACCAGAAACACCGCGGCCAGTGCGGAAAACGCGCAGTGGCCGATAATCGAATCTTTGAACGCCATGGATGTCTCCGTATCTGGTTTTTAATACCGTTCGCCTTGTTCGCCCGCAAGCATGAATTGCCGCGCGCGTAAGCGCAACAACCGCTTTTCTTAGTTCAATTTCAATACTGTCGCAAGATGATAGAGAAGTTCCCGGAAACAATCGGAGAAGCACTGCGCGATCGACGCGCCGGGCTTGAGAAGATTCTCTACAACCAGGTCAAGATCCGGACCGGCAATGAGCCGATTCAGATCGAAAGCGATGCTTTCTGCGACTATCAGTCGCTGCCGCGCCGCTACACCGCCGACGGCTCCGGGTTGTCGCCGCCGCTTTCCTGGACGAGTGTTCCGGGCGATGCGTCGTCACTGGTCGTGATCGTTGAGGATCCCGATGGCCCGACGCCGCAGCCGCTGGTGCATGCAATCGTCATCGGGGTGTCTGCCGGTGACGGCTCGCTGCAAGAGGGGGCGCTCAGGAGCGCCGATCACGAAGGGGCCGGCCTGAAAATGGGGCGCAACGCGTACCTGCAGACGCGGTGGATACCGCCCGATCCGCCGCCAGGGCACGGCGCGCATCGTTATGCGTTCCAGATCTTTGCGCTGGCTAAGAGCGCTCGCTTTACGGACGCGCCGAATCGCGACGAGGTCGAGGATCAGCTGCGCAGGTTCGCGATCGCAAGCGGTTGCCTGATCGGAATCTACGAAAGAGCTGGCCGCGGCGGTTCCTGACGCAAACGGGCGCAATGCTCGCGCAAGTCAGGCTGGAGTGATGCAGGGAATAATCTGGCGGCTATGGCGGCGGTAAATACCGAAGTCGGAATCTGTGGTGAGCACAGTTGCGTCGCTAAGTAGTTCGGTCATGCGTACAAGGCAGGCATCGGCAAGGCTCATTGGCACACTCGTGTACTTCTGCATCAGCTTCAGCACGGGTTCCAGGTGGTTACCAAGGTCGAACTCGATTTTCACAGCTTGGCGGCGAAGCAGGGCGCTAAGGGCCGGCGTTCCACGTGCTCCGAGTAAGTGGAAGCCCTCGGATACAGCTGCTTCGCAGGTGATCCACGCCTGTGGCCTGTGCTGCGCCTGGACAACCGCCCATTTGTGGTGCGTATCGCGTCTGCTCAGTAGCGCGACGATGAACCCGGCGTCAACGAGTACGTTTCCGGCCATAGCCGGTCATCCTCAAGTAACGCTTTTTCTGCCCGCTTAGATCGGGCGGCAGGCCATCGACCGATCCGATCAGATCAAGGATAGCTTCAGACGTGACAGCCCGGCGCGCCGAGGCGACAATCTGAAGCCGCTCACGGACAACATCCGACTTGGGAATGCCGCGCTCTCTCGCTTCGGAATCGATTTCCGCGGCTAACGATAGAGGTAGTCGAACAGTGACGCTCTTCATCGGAAAAGTGTATTACATGCTTGTCACTGATGCAAGACAGCAGGGCGCGTAGTCGCATGAATCCTTCGTTTGCTTCTCACGAAGTATTCAACCAGAGCTCGCCGCTCGAGGATTACAACCTCTTTACTTCGAATCGCCCGCTTGCGGATGGCCTCGAGTTCAATCTGCCGGCGCAGCGTCTTGAAGCTGCGCGCGCAAGGCTTGCTGCGATCGGTGCGGAGATGGGCAAGCGTGAGACGTTCGCGCTTGGCCAAACGGCTAACCGGCGTGTGCCGGAACTGAAGACTCACGATCGATCGGGGCGACGGCGGGACGAGGTCGAGTTCGACCCTGCATGGCACGCGCTGCTGGCGCTCGCGTTGAAGTACGGGCTACACAGCGCGCCGTGGAGCGACCCTGCGGCCGGTGCACACGTGGAGCGCGCAGCAGCGTACCTGCTGTTTTCCGAAGTCGAGACCGGTGTTCTTTGTCCGGTGACCATGACGTTTGGTGCAGCACCGGCGTTGAAGTCCGACGCGGGGCTCGCGTCGACCTGGTTGCCCGGGCTTTACTCCCGCGATTACGACCCCCGGTTTGTGCCGATCCGCGATAAGCGCTCAGCGCTGATCGGCATGGGCATGACGGAGAAGCAGGGCGGCTCCGACGTGCGCGCCAACACAACGCAAGCAGTTCCGGTCGCGGGCCGCGACTACAAGCTGGTAGGGCACAAGTGGTTCTTCTCGGCGCCGATGTGCGACGCGTTCCTCGTTCTGGCGCAGGCGCCGAACGGGTTGTCGTGCTTTTTCATGCCGCGCTTTACCGCAGACGGCCAGCTCAACGCGATTCGCATTCAGCGCCTGAAAGACAAGCTCGGCAACCGCTCGAACGCCAGCTCGGAAGTCGAGTTTCACGAGGCGGAGGCGACGCTGCTGGGCGAAGAAGGGCGTGGCGTGCAGACGATTCTCGAGATGGGCGTCTATACACGCCTCGATTGCGCACTCGGCACCGCCGGACTGATGCGGCAGGCGCTTGCACAGGCGCTGTCGAATGCGGCGCAGCGCTCGGCGTTCGGCAAGCGCCTGGTGGATCAGCCGCTGATGATGAACGTACTGGCCGATCTTGCGCTCGAGTCCGAGGCGGCGACCGCGCTGGGATTGCGGCTGGCGCGCGCGTATGAACCACACGCCCACGCGCATGACGAGTCACTGCGGCGAGTGCTGACGCCGGCAGCCAAGTTCTGGGTGTGCAAGCGCGGCGCCCATTTCGCCCAGGAAGCGATGGAGGCAATTGGCGGAAATGGCTACGTCGAAGAGTCGGTGTTACCGCGCATCTACCGCGAGATGCCGCTCAATTCGATATGGGAAGGCGCCGGCAACGTGATGTGCCTCGACGTCCTGCGTGCGCTGCGCAAGGCGGATGCGGCCGACGCCGTTATCGCCGAGATCGCTACCGCGCAGGGCAGCCATGCGGCCTACGATCGCTTCTGCGTGTCGTTAAGGGAACGGCTCGCAAATGCGAACGAGTTCGAGAGCGCGGGCCGTCGGTTGACGCAGGACATTGCGCTTGCCGTGCAAGCAAGTCTGCTTGCGCGGCACGCTCCGCGCTTCGTGTTCCAGGCCTTCGTTACCTCACGGCTGGCTGCCAATTGGAGCGGCGCGTTCGGCACACTGGCACCCGATGCGCCATTCGCTGCACTGATCGAGCGAGCGATGCCAGTATCGCCCCCATAAATGCCGGCGCATTACGCCAGCGAGTGCGGTGCCGACTGGCTTGAGTAAATGGCTCGCACCGCCTGCAACAGCGCAGTCATCAAACGGTCCGGCCATCGCGGCTAGTGTGAGATGCGTCTCGTCCTATTCCGATGAACGACGGATCAGTAGCAGTGGGCTCGAGCCCTGCGCGGCGACACGCGTGGCTACCGATCCCATCACCGCTGCCTTGAACGCACCGTAGCCGTGTGAACCTATCACGAGCAGATCAAGCTTCTTCTTGGCGTAGGCGGTCAGTTCGTCGCCAGGACTTCCGCTGAGTCGAACTTCATCGACGACGGCAGCTCCCTTGTCTTTGAAAAGCTTGCGCACCGGACCCATCGCCGCCTCGAAGGCTTTGTCCTGCATCGCGCGAACCTCGGTCGGAGAGAACGCGGGAGGCGCGATCCCTGCTGCGCTGGGCATGCCGACGAGGTCGTAGGTATGGACGACATGGATCAACGAGATGCTGGGACGGCTGCCGAACAGCGCCTTGTGCCGCAATACGTATCTGACTGCTGCAGGGCCATATGCGCTGCCGTCGATCGCGATGCCCACTTTTAGCGAATCGGAGTACGCCTTTTCTTTGCCGCGCACGATCAGCATGGCTGTCTCGGTGCGAGCCAGCACTTCGGTCGTCACCGATCCCAGCAGCAGACCCGCCAGCGCCGAGCGACCATGCGACCCCAGCACCACCAGATCCACTGCTGCCTTTTGGGCTGCGACGCTGATTTCGCTGGCCGGATGGCCGACCGCGTAACGCACAGTGGGCCGCAAACCCGCCTTGTCCAAACGGCTGCGGACTGGCTTCAAGATCTTTTCGGCTTCGTCCGCGTAGTACGCGCGGACGACCTCCTTGCCGACAATCCGGGCGGGCCTCGCAGGCAACCGCAGTTGAACGTTTAGGATCTGCAGGTCAAGTCCGGAGTTGATCAGGGTTTGACGCGAGGCCAGAAACTCGATCGCGTTACGCGTGAATTCGCTGCCATCGACTGCCGCGAGAATCTTCATCGTCCGCATCCAGACCGTGTCGACGTGATGTTAGCGGTCTGCGTGAGGTGTGATTGAACATAATGCACATTATGCGCAGCAATAGGCGCAGCCAATTGGCACGTCAGGCCCCGGCACGCAAAATGCCTTCCTCCCCAAGCGAGGTACCCTGATGCAAACAACGAGTCGACTGGTTTTTCTTTCAGCCGCGGTACTGCTGTCTGGTTGCGCGACGACGCAAATGGACGCGCAGTGGACGAATCCCGATTACCAGGGACGGAACGTCCGTGGCGCGTCGGTTCTAGTCGCCTGCGAGGCGCCGGATCTCACTGTGCAACGCATTTGCGAGGATCAACTGGCGGCCGCTGTTTCCGCTCGGGGGGCGAAGCCGACCTTGAACTCCCAGCTTCCCACGACTGGAAGTCCGGCCGGGAATGATCCGTATCTCGCTGCGGCGAAGCGAGTCGGTGCCCGCGCGATCGTTCGTATGACTCTGAGCGCCGGGCAGCCCATTGCGGTCGACAGCGGACCCTCGATTGGAATCGGCGTTGGTGGCGGTTCCGGAGGCTACCGCGGGCGTGGTTTTGGTGGAGGCGTCGGCATTGGCTTTCCTATTGGTGGCTCGCGGGTAAGTCAGGCTTTCGGCGCGGAGACTGCGCTAATCGATCCCGCCAACGGAGCGACGATGTGGTCCGGACGCGCCAGCAGTTCGACTGCCCAAAATGTGACCGGACAAATAACTGAATTGGCACACGCAACGATTGAAGCGCTTCAAGGCACCGGACTCTTGTAGCAGGTTACATTAACAATCAAGCGTAGCGCTTTGATTGATTAGTACTGAGCACATCAGCTTCATCGTTCAATTGCTTGAAAAGCTTGAGAAAATTGGACGTTGAGCTATCGGCAATCTCTTCGACGCTGATGTTCTTCAACTCAGCTAGCTTCTCAGCCACTTTCGGCACGAAACCCGGCTCGTTCGTCTTCCCGCGATGAGGCGCCGGTGCCAGATAAGGAGAGTCCGTCTCTATCAGGAGTCTGTCTAGAGGCACTACCCGCGCGACCTCCTGGAGCTCGCGCGCATTCTTGAAAGTCACGATTCCCGAAAACGAGATGTAGAAGCCGAGTTCCATCGCTGCTTCGGCGACCGCGAGTGACTCGGTAAAGCAGTGCATGACGCCCCCTGCTTCATTTGCGCCCTCTTCCTGCATCAATCTAATCGTGTCCACCGAAGATGCACGTGTGTGAATGATCAGAGGTTTGCTGCAGCGTCGCGCCGCGCGAATGTGCGTGCGAAATCGAGTGCGCTGCCACTCAAGCGGCTCCTGCAGGCGAAAATAGTCGAGTCCCGTTTCGCCGATCGCGACGACCTTTGGATGGCTTGCCAGCGCCAGGAGGCGGTCGATCGTCGGCTCTTCAGTGTCCTGATAATCGGGATGTACGCCGACCGAGCAAACAATGTGATTGTGTTGTTCTGCTACTGCAAGCACGGCAGGAAATTCTGCCAACGTCGTGCAAACGTTCAACGCCGCAACAACCCTGTTGTCGCGCATCCGTTGCAAGACGCCCGGCAGGTCCTGCGCCAGCTCGGGAAACGACAAATGGCAGTGTGAGTCGATAAACATGAGAATCGATCGCGACGCGATCGAGCGGGCAACAGCGCAGCCTACAGCGTGTGTGTCGGGCGGGCTGACTTCAAGGCGGAGCCGAGCGCGTCTTCGATGCGCTTGCGGGCGTTGATACCGGTCTCGTCGGCAGGAAAGTGCACGCCGATTCCTGGCGTTTTATTGCCGCTGCCGGCGGCGGGACTGATCCAGACAACTTTGCCGGCTACCGGAATTCGGGTCGGATCGTCGAGCAGCGTCAGAATCAGATAGACATCGTCGCTTAGCTGATAGGGTCGCGTGGTCGGCACGAACATCCCGCCGTTTTTCAGGTACGGCATGTAAGCGGCATACAGCGCCGCCTTTTCCTTGATCGACAGCGACAGCACCGCCGGGCGCGCGCCGCCCGCCGCCGCTTGTCCATTGCCCGCTTTGCCGCTGGTGCTCATCTACCGTCCTGTGTCCGACCGCATCGCATTGATGTATCCGAGCAACCCGTTTTCAACGACCAAACGTGAATTCAACGGATGATCGCTCGCCGCCTGCGTTTGCGCCAGCGCGGCCGTCCAGCCAATTAGGTGTGACGGTTCGACCGCGCGCGCCAGCGCTGCCACCTGCCGCCGATGCTGTGGATAGTAACGAACGCGCCCTGCCAGCCTTTCCGCTAATAAGTCCCATCCCCACCGCTGTAACAGACGGATCGCCGGCGCTACGGCGATGTCCTTCGGAACAGCGCCTGTCACTTCGGCGCCGGTCAACGACGCGCCGCGGCTCAGCAACTTCAGCAACGTCTGGCTGATTGCCGGGTCGAGATTTCGACGGTCATCGAGCGACGTGTCAGACGCGATTCCCATTGGAGCGCCGCCCGCTTCCGCCAGCTTCGACTCGGCATCGTCGATGCCGAGCGAGCGCAGCCACGCGAGCGCTT
>JBGTEW010000387.1:0-4320 GCA_041747615.1 Burkholderiaceae bacterium
ACGTCGCGCAGCACGGTCGGCACGATGACCGAAATCAACGATCACCTGAAACTGCTGTTCGCGCGCGGCGCGCGGCTGTTCTGCCGCGGATGTGCACGGCCCGTGCGGCGCGATAACGCCGACAGCATTTACGCCGATCTGTCCGACCGTGCTCGCGCCGGCGGTGATCCCCAGCTCGTCGTGACTTTTCCGGTTATGGTGCCAGGGAATTTCGGCGAAGACGAAGTTCGTATGCACCTGCAGGCGCAGGGATATACGCGCATCCATCGCGAGCGCGCGACGAGCGACGGCAAAGTGCTCGACGTGGTCGCCGATCGCTTCCGCATGTCGAGTGTCGAGCGTTCGCGCGTCATCGAAGCGCTGGAGCGCGCTCTGCGTCTCGGCGGCGGATGCGTTGACGTTCATAAATCGGGGTCAGACCCCGATTTACTCAGATATAGCAATGAGTTGCATTGTGCACACTGCAACATTAGCTATGCGACGCCGCACCCGAGTACGTTCTCGTTCAACTCTCCGCTTGGTGCGTGCGAGACGTGTCGCGGCTTCGGGCGTGTGATCGGAGTTGACTACGGGCTGGTGATTCCGGACGAGCGCAAGACACTGCGTGGCGGTGCGATCAAGCCGTTTCAATCGAAGTCCTTCATCGAAAGCCAGCGCGATCTGGAGAAGTCGGCCGCGCAGGATGGGATTCCGCTCGATGTGCCGTATCGCGACCTGACGCCGGAGCACAAACAGTGGGTGATCGACGGCGGCGTCGGCTGGAAGAGCTGGAACAAATCGTGGCCCGGTGTCTGGTACGGCATCAAGCGCTTCTACGCCTGGCTCGAAAGCAAGGCATACAAGATGCACATTCGTGTGCTGCTGTCACGCTATCGCTCGTACACGCCGTGTCCAGCGTGCGGCGGCGCACGGCTGAAGCCCGATGCCCTGCTGTGGAGAGTGGGTGGCAGCGACGAGGCGGATGCAGCGCTAGCGAGCGACGGCAGGTACGCGCGCTACAAGCCGTTGAGCGCATCCTGGAGCGACGCGCTGCTCGCGAAGTTACCGGGACTCACAATGCACGATCTGATGCTGCTGCCGATCGAGCGCGTCAAGACGTTCTTCGATCATGTCCAGTTGCAGCCGCCGCTCGATCAGGCCAGCGTGATGCTGCTCGACGAGCTGCGCGCGCGCCTGAGGTTCCTGGTCGATGCCGGCGTTGGCTACCTGGCGCTCGACCGACAGAGCCGCACACTGTCCGGTGGCGAAGTGCAGCGGATCAATTTGACCACTGCCCTCGGCACGTCGCTGGTCAACACGCTGTTCGTGCTCGACGAGCCGTCGATCGGACTGCACCCGCGCGACATGCACCGGGTCATCGACGTGATGCACCGATTGCGTAATGCCGGCAATTCGCTGGTGGTCGTCGAACACGATCCACAGGTGATGCTGGCGGCCGACCGCGTGCTCGACATGGGTCCAGGCCCTGGCGAGCGTGGCGGCGAGATCGTGTTCAGCGGAACACCTGAGCAACTGCGGCAATCGTCGACGCTGACCGGCAGCTATCTTGGCGGCCGCTTGCATGTCGATGCTTCTCCCCCGCTGGCAGTCGCAGCGAACGCGCCGAAGCTGATCGTGCAGGGTGCGCGCGAGCACAACCTGAAGGCGATCGATGTCGAGATCCCCTTGAAGCGACTGGTGTGCGTGACCGGTGTTTCCGGCAGCGGCAAGTCGACGTTGATGCAGGACGTTCTGTATCCAGCGCTGGCGAAAGCCAAGGGCAAGTCGACAGAGACCCCAGGCACCTTCGACCGCCTGCTTGGCGATGACTGGCTCGACGATGTCGCGTTCGTCGACCAGTCGCCGATCGGCAGGACCACGCGATCGAATCCCGCCAGCTACGTCGGCGCCTTCGATTGCATTCGCGCGATTTTCTGCAAGGCGCGGCTCGCGAAAGAGCGCAACTACACGGCGGGAACGTTCTCGTTCAATTCAGGCGACGGCCGCTGCCCGGCGTGTGGCGGCAACGGCTTCGAACATGTCGAGATGCAGTTCCTGTCCGACGTGTACCTGCGTTGTCCCGATTGCGACGGCAAGCGCTTCCGTCCGGAAACGCTCGAAGTACTCATCGAGCGAAACGGCCGCGCGGTTAACGTCGCCGATGTGCTCGCGATGACGGTCAGCGAAGCGCTCGCGTTTTTCAGCACCGACGCTGAACTTGCTCGCGTGCTGGCGCCGCTGGCCGATGTCGGCCTCGAGTACATCAAGCTGGGCCAGCCGGTCCCGACCCTGTCGGGCGGCGAAGCGCAGCGCCTGAAGCTTGCCGGCTTTCTGGCCGAAGCCACGAAGGGCAAGCCACCGACGCGCGGCACCCTGTTCCTGTTTGACGAGCCGACGACCGGCCTGCACTTCGACGACGTTGCAAAGCTGATGCGCGCGTTTCGCAAGCTGCTCGCTGGCGGCCACTCGTTGATCGTGATCGAACACAACCTCGACGTGATCTCGGCCGCCGACTGGCTGATCGATCTCGGACCCGAAGGCGGCGACAGCGGTGGCGAAATCGTTGCCGCCGGCACACCGGATGACGTCATCGCGAACCCGCGTTCGCACACGGGCCGTGAGTTGAAGGTTTATCGCATTGCATTGGCGGACCACGCACCCAGAGTCAGTGAGCCACACGCTCGATACGAATCGGGGTCTGACCCCGATTTGTCTATCAGGATCGTCAATGCGCGCGAACACAACCTGAAGTCGATCGACGTCCAGATCCCGCGCGACACATTCACCGTGATCACCGGCGTCTCCGGCTCGGGCAAGTCGACCCTGGCGTTCGACATACTGTTCAACGAGGGGCAGCGGCGCTATCTCGAATCGCTGAATGCCTATGCGCGCTCGATCGTGCAGCCGGCGGGCAGGCCCGACGTCGACGCGATCTACGGAATTCCGCCAACCGTTGCGATCGAGCAGCGGACATCCAGGGGCGGCCGCAAGTCCACCGTCGCGACGTTGACCGAGATCTATCACTTCATGCGGCTGCTGTACGTCAAGCTCGGCGTGCAGCATTGCCCGACCTGCAACGTGGCAGTGACGCCGCAGTCGTTCGACACGATCGTCGCGCAGGTGATGCGCGAGCTGAAGGGGCTGCATATCGGAGTCTTCGCGCCGCTGGTGGTCAATCGTAAGGGCGTGTACACCGATCTCGCGAAGTGGGCCGCGGCACGGGGACACTCCCATCTGCGGGTAGACGGCCACTTCCTGCCGACCGCGAAGTTCCCGCGCATCGAGCGCTTCAAGGAACATACGATCGAATTGCCGGTTGCGGACTTCGTCGTGCAGCCGGCCAGCGAAGGCCGGCTGCGCGGCGCCACTGCGACCGCGCTCGAACATGGGCATGGCGTCGTCACGATCGCGTGGCCGCTCGGCAGGTTGAAAGACGCGATCCACAGTGGTGCCTGGACCGCTGCGCTCGAGCAGAAAAGCTTTTCGACCAAGCGTGCCTGCCCGTCATGCGGCACCTCGTTTCCGGAAGCCGATCCGCGCCTGTTTTCCTATAACTCGAAGCACGGCTGGTGTCCCGGCTGTTTCGGCACCGGTCTGAAACTGACGGGTTTCGACGCGGAACAAAGTGGCGAAGAAGTCTGGTGGAACGCATGGTACGAAGGCGAAACCGCGCCGTGCGAAAGCTGTCATGGCAGGCGCCTGAACCCCGCCGCACTGGCTGTGACCTTTGGCGGCAAATCGATTGCCGAGCTGGCCGAGCTGCCGGTGGCCAACGCCGGCGGCTTCTTCAAACACTTGAGGCTAGACGGCCGCGAAGCAGAGATCGCGCGCGATGCGCTGGCCGAAATTCAATCGCGCCTCGCGTTTCTCGAAGAAGTGGGCCTTGGTTATCTCGCACTCGATCGGGCGGCACCCACGTTATCGGGCGGCGAAGCGCAGCGCATCCGGTTGGCCGCGCAGCTGGGCTCGAATCTGCAGGGCGTTGCCTACATTCTCGACGAGCCGACGATCGGACTGCACCCACGCGATAACCGCATTCTGCTGAACGCGCTCGAGAAGCTCGAAGCGAAGGGCAACACGCTGGTGGTCGTCGAGCACGATGAAGACACGATCCGGCGCGCGAAGCATCTGATCGATATTGGGCCGGCCGCCGGCGTGCGCGGCGGCCGTGTGGTTGCGCAAGGCTCGGTCGACGATCTGATCGCAGCGGCGGAATCGACCACCGGCCGCTTGCTGCAATTTCCGCTGGCGCACCCACTGCACCCGCGCCGCACTGTTACCAGGGCGACTCCGCATCTGACCGTGCGCGGAGCGCGGCGGCACAACCTGCGCAACATCGAC
>JBGTEW010000388.1:0-4348 GCA_041747615.1 Burkholderiaceae bacterium
GAGCGCGACAGCGCTCGGGCGCTCAAGGTAGCTGCGGCCATAGACGAAACGTCCCTCGGGCGTTCCCCTGCGATCCACCGAGAGCGCGAAGCGGCCTGCCGTCACCGGCTCGGTCTGCCCAGGCAAGGTGATGTAGACGAAGCACTCGGCTGGAGCTTCAGAAGTCACTGTCCAGCCCTGTCTTTGGCCGCGCACGAGCCCGTTCGCGGGATAATGCAAGGGTCTGACCTTCCTCGTCCTTTTCCGGCACGGCAACGTCGGCCATCTGGTGCAGTAGATCGAGCGCCCACAGCAGCGCAGCGTAGACAGCGATGCCGGTTGAGGGCTTGCCCTTTTCCGCGTCGGCGACGGCGCGCTCGCCGGTGCCGATCTTCTCCGCCATGTCGTCGATGGTGAGGTTGCGCCGCAAGCGTGCCGTGCGTAGGTTCGCCCCCAGGCGCTTGAGCGTTTGTTCGACAGCGTAGGGCGGGGCAGTCAGCAGCTTGTTCCGGGCAGCCATGGATTCAACGATGCAAGAGGGACACTCCTCACCAGATACCATGTTGGCAAGGCAGGAGTCAATGGAAATAGCTTTCAAGAGCATTATATCCAATATAAACCGCTCTTGAGAGCATTTTTCCGCTAAAGTTCGCCCGTTGAAAGCCCTAAGACCGGGGACCGACGACGGCAAGAGGCAGTGTGTGCACTGGCTATGAGCACATTCGGGAACGCGTATCTAGCTGCGTCCATAACGGGGAAGAGTTCTGATGTCAGAAGGTTCAATCGCAGAGCAGGTAAGGCGACGAAGAACTTTTGCCATCATTTCGCATCCCGATGCAGGCAAGACAACGCTGACGGAGAAGTTGCTGCTGCTGTCCGGCGCAATCCACATCGCCGGGACCGTCAAGGCGCGCAAGGCAAAGCGCTATGCGACGTCGGACTGGATGCAGATCGAGAAGGAACGAGGGATCTCCGTCGCCAGTTCGGTCATGCAGATGGAGTATCGCGACTGCGTGCTGAACCTGCTGGACACGCCCGGGCACCAGGACTTTTCCGAGGACACGTACCGAGTGCTCACTGCAGTCGATGCGGCGCTGATGGTCATCGACGCGGCCAACGGCGTCGAGCCGCAAACACGGCGCCTGCTCGAAGTCTGTCGGGCCCGCAACATACCGATCATCACGTTCATCAACAAGCTCGACCGCGAGGTGCGCGAGCCGCTCGCGCTGATTGACGAGATCGAGCAGGCGCTGGGCATGGCGGCCTGCCCGTTCACCTGGCCGGTCGGCATGGGGCGGCGCTTCGCAGGCATCTACGACCTGCGACGGGACCGCATGCGCGTGTTCCCACGCGACGACGCCGTCAACGGTGTCACCGGTGAGCTCCGGGGTGCAGAGTGCGCCGAGCATTTCGGCGAGACGTTCCTGCGGGCAGAAGAAGAAATGAATCTGGTCCGTCATGCGGGCACCAAGTTCGATCCGCAGGCGTTCCTGGCGGGCAAGCAGACGCCCGTTTTTTTCGGATCGGCCGTGAACAAGTTCGGAGTGCCCGAGGCGCTCGATGCACGGGTCGAGCTGGCTCCCGCGCCGACGCTGCGGCACGCGCTGCAGAGAGTGGTGCATCCGCACGAAGAGGCGTTCACGGCGGTCGTCTTCAAGATCCAGGCGAACATGGATCCGGCGCACAGGGATCGCATTGCGTTTGCGCGAATCTGTTCCGGCCGCTTCGAGCGCGGGATGCTGATCAAGGTGGTGCGCACCGGGAAGATGGTGCGGCCGTCGACAGTCGTGTCATTCCTGTCGCAGCGACGGGACGTGCTTGACGTCGCATACCCCGGCGACATCATTGGCATTCCGAACCGCGGCACGCTTCAGCTGGCCGATTCGCTGACGGAAGGCGAGGACCTTCAGTTCACCGGGCTGCCGTTCTTCGCTCCTGAAATGTTTCAGGCGGTTGAGCTGGCGGACCCGATGCGGGCCAAGCAGTTGAACCTCGGCCTGCGGCAGCTCGGTGAAGAGGGAGCCATCCAGGTGTTTCGCCGCCATGGCGGCGGGCAGCAGTTGCTCGGAGCGGTCGGCGCCTTGCAGTTCGATGTCGTGCTCCATCGTCTGGAGCACGAGTATGGCGTGAAGGCCCGGCTGTCACCGACCAGGATTGGTCTCGCACGCTGGATCACCGCGGACGAATCGCGGGGCCTTGAGCAGTTCATCGAAAGCAACGCTCACAGGATCGCCTATGACGCAGTCGGTGCGCCGACATTCGTCTGCGAATTTCCCGGGGAGCTAGCGGTAGCGCAGGACAGATGGCCGAAGATCCGCTTTCACAAGATGCGGGAGCACGGCGGCCTCGTCTTCCATAGCGACGTGGGTGCCGGCGTTGAGGACTCGACGATAGGAGTTTCATTGTGACGGACATGAACGGGGACGAAGCCCGCAGGACGATCGAACGACGACTGGGCGAGATCACATCGCTGATCGCGCGGCTGCGCAGTGAGGATGCGGCGAACGTCGCGCTCGACCAGACGAGCGTGGGTCGACTGTCCAGGATGGATGCGTTACAGCAGGTCGCGATGTCCACCGGGCACCAGTCCGCGCTGGAGCGCGAGTCCCGACGCCTCGAAGCCGCGCTCGATCGACTGAACGAGGGCACCTTTGGCGTGTGTTGCAAATGCGGCGAGGAGATCGCGAGAAGCCGTCTGGAGATCGACCTCGGTACGCCGTTCTGCGCGGTTTGCCAATTCCAGGTGGAGGGCAAGAGGGTGCGCCCGCTCCGTTAGGACGGGCACATGCACGAGGAGCAGCGATGACAGCAAAAGGAATCGAATTTGGTATGGACGCTGAAACTCGACGGGACGGTAGGCAGAGAGGGACGCGACGCCGCGTCTCGGACAAGGCCTTTGCCGCAATGAGGAGCCGCCTGCCGCCCTGTTCGAGCCTTTTCGCCGGACCGGACCACGTCGATGCTTCGGAGGTCGAGCCGACTGAATTGCATATGGCCCGCCTGAGTGCGGTCGAGGCGGTTCTGGAGGGCACTGCGGCGGCGGCCGTGGCCGATCTCGGCTGCGGCGATGGCGTGCTCGCGAAGAGGTTGCTGAAGCGCGACCGGGTCAAGCGGCTCGTTGCCATCGACCAGTCCGCAAGCGCGTTGATCAACCTGGAGCGTAGCGTGCCGCGGGACGTAATCGAGTCGGGGCGCCTGTGCCTGATTCACGGTTCGTTCGTCACGAAGCATGACGAGGCCGACGGGGTCGACGCTGTCGTGATGCTCGAGACGATCGAGCACGTCGAGCCTGAACGATTGTCGGCGCTTGAGCAGACCGTATTCGGCGTCTACAGACCGCGCTGCGTGATTATCACGACCCCAAATCAGGAGTTCAACGTGCTGTACGGGTTGTCGCACGGTGAGTTTCGCGAGCCTACCCATCGGTTCGAGTGGACGCGACCCAAGTTCGAATCGTGGTCATACCGCGTCGCGCGCCGGTTCGGCTTTGATGTGTCTCTCGGCGGAATCGGCGACAGCCATCCCATCCTCGGCAGCCCCAGCCAATTAGCTCACTTCACCCGCGTCTGAGAGCGGGAGGGATCAGGCGGACAGGCGGTACACGAGGTGCCGGTCCGGAGACTATTGCTCGGCGCTTTGACGCAGCGCCTGCCACACGTCTCGGGCAAAGCTGCGTGCGACCATGATGATGAAGGTCGGCATCTCGTTCGATTTGTAGAGCAGCACGTTGACTCGGCCGAATACGCTCTGCGCGCAGTCGCCGGTGCGGAACGCGCGTGGATGCAGATCGAGCGGACAGCCCGTTGCCAACCTTGAAATAGCGTGCTCTCCCGCTATCTGAAACGCAACGCGGCTTGCCGATAGATCGAACAACGCGCCGCCGGCTCGATTCAGCCCGTTGCGTTTGCCGGTGAAGCCGGTCAGCGGTGATCCAGGCTCGCGAGCGACCAGCAACCATGAGCGCGGGCCGAGCCAGAAAGCTGTCAGCGCGTCGCTGCGTGCAGTCGTGTTCGGCGCGATTGGCAATGCAATCGAGAACTGTTGCGACACTTGATCGGTGAAGTCAGCGCGCGATGCGTCGCCTTGCACATTCCATGCAGCGGCGATTGGCATTGCAGAAAGAGCGAACAGGTCAGACACGCAGCCGCTCGCCTTCCGGATCGATGAACACCGGCGAGCCGACTTTCACTCGCACTCTCGCATTCGCCAGCGGTGATACGGCCCACAACGTTCCGCCATGCCGCGCGCGGCCGTTGGCGAGCAGCGCCAGCGCGATCCATGCATCGAGGTTCGGGGAAAAGCACCACGATGTCACGTGGCCGAGCATCGGGTTCGGCGCTGCATGATCGGGATTGGCAACGAGCTTAGC
>JBGTEW010000389.1:0-7161 GCA_041747615.1 Burkholderiaceae bacterium
GCGGCTTGCCCGCGTGTCGCCAGGGCATGGATGCGTTGATCGCCGAGAGCGCGGCGGTGACAAAGACAGATGCCAGCGGAGGCGCTCGACTGTCCCCGGTGCCGCCGGGAACGTACTACGTGTTCGGCGTCGCGCCGAACAATGCGCCGCCGCTGCTGTGGAATGTCAAGGTGGACCTCAAGCCGGGAGAAAACGCCGTAAAACTCGATCAACGCAACGCGACACTGCTCGATTAGTTCCGACCGCCAAGCGGCAGCGGCGGGTAATGTAGGCGCCCCGCATTCGGAGCGTTTTCATGTCCCTACCCTTGACCGCGATCGACGAGCGCTTTGTGCGCTGCCTGCATCACTCGACTTCATCGACTGAAACCGGCGGCGCGTTTACTCCGCCGGTCGTCCACACGTCCGTGTACCGGTTGGCCGACGATCCTAGCGGCGCATATCAATACGCACGCTGGGCAAATCCGACATGGACTGCACTCGAAGAAGCGCTTGTGATTCTTGAGGATGCCGAAACAGTTACGTTTCCTTCGGGAATGGCGGCGATAGCGTCCCTGCTCTACAGCACTTTGAAGTCCGGTGATCGCCTGCTGCTGCCGTCCGACGGCTATTACACGGTGCGTTTGTTCGCTGAAAAGTATCTGGTTCCGATGGGTGTGATCGTCGATCACTGCCCGACTCCGGAGGCCGCCACGCGTTCGCTCGGCAGGTATCGAGTCGTGTGGGTTGAAACCCCTTCGAACCCCGGTCTTGACCTGGCCGATATCGGTGCCGTCGTTCGTAACGCGAAAGCGGCCGGCGCCATCGTCGCAGTCGATAACACGACCATGACTCCGCTAGGCCAACGCCCGCTTGACCTCGGCGCGGATGTAGTTGTCTCCGCCGATACGAAGGCGCTGAACGGGCATTCCGATGTGCTGTTTGGTCACGTCAGCTCGCGCGATGCTTCGCTGATTGGCGCGGTCCGCGACTGGCGCAAGATCGCCGGTTCGGTACCGGGCCCGCAGGAGGCGTGGCTGGTGCACCGTGGCCTCGAAACGCTCGAAGTTCGATACTCGCGCATGTGCGCCAACGCGCAGGCAATCGCCGAGCGTCTGGAGCCGCATCCGAAGGTGCTGGCCTTGCGCTATCCGGGTCTGGCATCGCATCCGGCGCACCGGCTTGCGCAGGCGCAAATGACAAGCGGCGGCAGTCTGATCGCACTCACTGTCACTGACAAGGCCGCTGCCGAGCGATTCATGGAAGCCTGCACGATGATGCGTGCCTCCACCAGCTTCGGCGGCGTTCACACCTGCGCCGAACGCCGCGCGCGCTGGGGCGATGCCGTGCCAGAGGGTTTTATTCGCATGTCGGTTGGATGCGAACCGACGCAGGTGTTGCTCGCTGAGATCGAGCGCGCGCTCGAATCCTAGATTACCGACGTTTGCAGTGGTGCAGTGACGAATGCTATGCAACCGCGGCTCGCCGCTGGCGGCAATGGATGCGGACCCGCGGGCACATCGCGCATGGAGGGGTAGTAGTCAGCGCCGATTGCGCGGATGGTTGCCCGCCGTGCGCTCATTGCCGCGCTTGTAGTTGCCGGTAAGGCGAGCCATCAGCTGCTGTCTTTCTTCGAAGTCGGCCGCTTCAACCTCGGCAATGAAATCAAGCGCGTGTGCGCCGCGCAGCGTCGACGCGCGCCTGCCATCGTGCAGCAGCTCGACATCCCCATTCTTGCGCGTGCGATAAGTGAATCCAAGGTCGCCAGTCCAGGAAGAGAGATCCGCAGAAGCACGGTTTTCATTCATCGGACGCTGGCCTTTCGGCTTAGCCGTTTCTGGTCAGTGGCGCCGGTCCTCAACGCTGCTGGCTTTGAGATGATCGACGCCTCGATAAGTTTCCGTCCCTTAACGTCGCATGGCCAGTGTGCTCTGGTGCGCCTGTGCCAAACCCCAGACGCCTTCCATTCAGTGAAACAACGCATTGGATATCGGATCTTTCTTGTCAGCGGGGATGAAGTATCGCCGCTGACCAAGACCGCATTCGACGAATTCTATTTCGGACGGCGGGCAGTGCTGCGCAACTTTGCCGGCAAGACGGTCGACATCGCGACGGTCGTTTGCAGGCTCGAGAACACCAAGCTCAGAGAGGTCGTGCGCATCTACTGCCAGCGCTTCCGGATCAAGGGCGACGGATCGATCGACGAGGCGCTTATGCCCAGGCCGCGCCGTGCACCCGCAACGATCAGGGAGGGTATTCCGCGCCAGGACCAGCGCGTCCCGCCTGCGGATGCCAACAGCCACCTGAACGGGAACCGCTTTGTGCACAGTCTTACGATGATCTCCAGCACCGCCCAAAGAAAGATACTGGAGGTGTTGTGGAAGTAGGTCGCGGATCAAACGAGCCTTAAACAAAGCGGACCAGATTGGCAGCGGCGAGTGGGTCATCGCTGCAGGGTGGATCGTCGAATGCGATGTCGCCATTGGCCTCGGCTCTGCCGGTGACGTGCAGTCGGCGGAAGTCAAACAGCCCGGGGTCCATCAAGTGCGACGGTGCGACCCTCGCTAACGCATTGAAGGTGTTTTCGACTCTGCCCGGAAACCGCTTCTGCCAATCGACAAGCATGCGCTTGACCTGCTGTCGCTTCAGATTGACCTGCGAGCCGCACAGGTTGCACGGGATGATCGGAAACGCGTTGATCTCGGCGTAGCGCGCAAGGTCAGATTCTTCGACATAGGCGAGCGGCCGGATCACGATGTGCTTGCCGTCGTCGGACATCAGCTTCGGCGGCATCGCTTTCAACGTGCCGCCGTAGAACAGGTTCAGAAAGAACGTTCCCAGTATGTCGTCTCGGTGATGTCCGAGCGCGATCTTGGTGGCGCCGAGCTCGTTGGCGACGCGGTACAAAATTCCGCGGCGCAGCCGCGAACACAGCGAGCACATCGTCTTGCCGTTGGCGATCACGCGCTTGACGATCGAGTGCGTGTCCTGCGCTTCGATGTGAAACGGAACTCCGATCGATCGCAGATACGCGGGCAGGATGTCTTCCGGAAACCCGGGCTGCTTCTGGTCCAGATTGACGCCAACGATGTCGAAGTCGATCGGCGCCCGCTCGCGCAGGCGCAGCAGCACCTGCAACAACCCGTAGCTGTCCTTGCCGCCGGACAGGCACACCATCACTTTGTCGCCGCCCTCGATCATGTTGAACTGCGCGATTGCCTGGCCGGTCAAGCGCAGCAAACGCTTTTCGAGCTTGTTGTTCTCGTACGCGAGCTTTCGAAGCCGGTTGTCCGGCGCGTTCATAGCGCCTCCTTGAAGTGCATGACCTCGATGCCGACGGCATCGACATCGTCGTAGACATCGGGCTTCTCGCTCGACACACGCACTGCGCGCACCGCCGGGTGCGCCAGCAACGCGCGTGCAACGTCGTCGACCAGAGTTTCCTGCAGGTTGATGTGCCCCTGGTCGATTCGGTGCTTGACCGCCAGCCGGATGAAGTCGTAATCAATCACCTCGTGAATCCTGTCATGACGAGGGGTGGAAAGCGCAAGCGGCACATACACGTCGACATTCAGAGCGACGCGCTGCGCGCCATTCTGCTCGTGCGCATGGATGCCGATATTGGCGTCCACCACGTAGTTGCGCAGAAATATCCGGCGGCAATCGGCGAGTCTTGCGTCAAGCAGCGCGCTCATGGCCACCTTTCCCATTCGGCTCGGTCAGGAAGATCACATCGCGCGAACTCGGAACCAGATGCTGCCCCCCATCGACCAGTAATACATCGCCGGTGACGGCGCCAGCGTTGGCGAGAAAAACCACTGCCTGCGCGATATCCGCCGCGGTGCTCGAGCGGCCCAGCGGAGTAGCGCGATGCGCCTCCGCGAACCCGCTCTCGCTCTGCCCCTCCGCCGCAAGCGTGATCCCGGGAGCGATGCCGACCACCCTGAGCTTCGGCGCCAATGCGATCGCCAGAAGCGTCGTTGCCTCTTTCAACGCTGCTTTGGAAAGCGTGTACGACAGGAAGTCCGGATTCGGATTCGCAAGCTTCTGGTCCAGCAGGTTGATCACAACGCCGCGCTCGTCTTCCGCCAGTTGGCGGTGCAGCGCCCGCGCCAGCAGGACCGGCGCTGCCACATTCGTGCGCATTGCTCGCGCCAATGCGTCGCCGTTGAAATCCTCGGCATTGTCATATTCAAAAAGCGACGCGTTGTTGACGATACAACTGACCGGCGCCAACTCGTCGGCACATTCGGCCAGCAGGCTTAACACACCCGGCTCCACGGCGAGATCGCGATTGACCGCGATCGCGCGCCGCCCGATGGCTTCGATGTCCGCAACAGTGCTTAGCGCTTCGTCGCGTGACGTCGCATAGTGGACGGCCACATCCCAGCCGTCGCGTGCAAGCGCCAGGGCGATTTCGCGGCCGATGCGGCGGGCGCCGCCGGTGACGAGCGCGGCACGGTTCGAGGGTTGTGACATTCAGTGAAAGATCGCATCAAGTCAGAGACAAGAGGCGCAGGAGTTTACCGGCAGTACCATCGACCAATGACTGTCGCTCGCTCATCAATGCCGTCGCCGAGCTCTGCTTCGACCGAGCACAGCAAGCGCGTCGCTGCGCACATCGCAGGGCACATCGAGCACGCGGGGGGCTGGCTGCCATTCGATGAGTACATGCAACTGGTGCTGTACGCGCCGGCGCTTGGCTACTACACGGCAGGTGCGCCGAAGTTCGGTGACTCGAGCGTCGGCGGAGACTTTGTCACCGCCCCGGAGTGTTCGCCGCTGTTTGCGCAGGCGCTGGCGGAACAGGTGGTGCAGCTGTTCGATCAGGTGCCGGCCCGCATGGTCGAGTTCGGCGCCGGTTCGGGCGCGCTTGCCCGCGATCTGATCGATGCGCTTGCCAATCGCGACGTACCGCTTCAGCAGTATTCCGTCGTCGAGGTTTCACCTGATCTGACGCAGCGGCAACGGCTGCGGCTGCACGATGCGCCGGTGAACTGGCTCGCTGCACCGCCGGCACGGTTCGAAGGCGTGATGCTGGCGAACGAGGTGCTCGATGTAATGCCGGTGAAGATCTTCGTCAAGCGAAGCGGCGTCGTGTGCGAGCGTGGCGTCGTCAACAGCGATGCGGGATTCGCGTTTGCGGAGCGTGCTGCACCTCGCCCGCTGGTCGCAGCCGTGATCGACATCGAAGCCGAACACGGCGTGTTCCCTGACGGGTACACGTCAGAGGTCAATCTGGCGGCGCAGAGCTGGATGCGATCCGCCGGCGACTGGCTCGAGCGCGGCGCGTTGCTGGCGATCGACTACGGATTTCCGTGCCGGGAGTACTACCACCCACAGCGGCTGATGGGAACGATCATGTGCCACTTTCGGCATCATGCACACGGCGATCCGTTCTGGCTTCCGGGGCTTAACGACCTGACTGCGCATGTCGATTTTTCGGCGATGGCGCAGTCGGCGCACGAAGCAGGCCTGGACGTCCTTGGCTACACGTCGCAAGCCCATTTTCTGCTCAACTGCGGCGCGCTTGACAAACTGCAAGGTGCGCGCTCGGCGCAGCGCACTCAGACCGCGCATCGGTTGCTATCCGAAGCCGAAATGGGCGAGCTGTTCAAGGTGTTGATGGTTGGGCGCGGCGTCAATGGGCCGTTCGTCGGATTCGCTCACGGCGACCGTCTGCATACGCTTTGATCGGCACGGTGACCGCTGCGTACACTGCGCCGACGATGAAATGGCTGCTGACGACTTTTATCGCGCTACTGGTGTTGACCGCGCTGCAGCCGTGGCTGGCCAGGTTCGGCATCGGCCGCTTGCCGGGCGACGTGCGCTTCACTCGCAATGGCCGCGAGTACGTGTTTCCATTTACCAGCACGGTACTGCTGTCGATCCTACTGATGCTGATCGCGCGCCTGATCTGATCCGGTCAGCAGTTCACGGCCGACCGCGACCACGCGGGCTTGTCTGACGGCGCGCGGTATCTGGGTCGAATCATTGCGATGAAGGCTGGCCAGTGCACCCGCATCGACCGTGCCCGCGGCCTGCAACGCCCGCCGGAAACGATCGGCCGATGCATCGGCGGCGGCCTCGAACGCCTGCAATAACCACTCGAATCTTTCGGGGCGTCGAAACGCATCGCTGCGCTCCAGCACATCGACGATCGCGGCCGATGTCTCCGCGTTCTTCAGCGGCTCGCGCAGTTCGACCAGCAGCCGCGCCAATTGCGCAGCGTCGTGGTGCGCGCGCAGCTTGCCGAGAAAATCGGCCACCGCGCGCGACGATCGACATGCCCCGGCCAGAACCGCGAATCGCGTCGGCAATACCAGTCCGCGCTGCGCAGCCCGATCGAGCGCGGCACTGGTCGGCCCCAGGTCTTCGAGCTCGGCAAACAAGCGGTCGATCAGGCCGCACGAGACGAGCACGTTCAGCATGCGCGATGGCTTCTGCTCCATCAGCCCGCGCGAAATCTCCTGCATCACTCTTTCCGGGACGAGCGCGTCGGCTTCTCCGTTGCGAATCATTTCCCGCATCAATGCAGCCGTTTCAGGTGCGACTTTGAAAGCGGGAAAGCGTGCCGCAAAGCGTGCGACCCGAAGAATGCGTACCGGGTCCTCGACGAAAGCCGGACTGACATGCCTGAGGACACCGGCTTCCAGGTCGCGCCTGCCGTCGTACGGATCGATCAGGACACCGTCCGCATCCAGTGCCATCGCATTGATGGTCAGATCGCGTCGCGCAAGATCCTGTTCGAGGGTTACGTCGGGCGCAGCGTGCGCCGCAAAGCCTTTGTAGCCAGGAGCGGTTTTGCGCTCGGTACGTGCGAGTGCGTATTCCTCCTGTGTTTCCGGGTGCAGGAACACCGGGAAGTCCTTGCCCACCGGCCGGTAGCCAAGTGCCGTCATCTGCTCCGGCGTGGCGCCGACCACCACCCAGTCACGGTCGGTTTCGAGTGCAGCGTCGAGGTCGCCCATATTGCGCCGTGCAGTGCCCAGCAGATGGTCACGCACAAATCCGCCGACCCGATACGCCTTCACCCTAGGCCCTAGTGGACTGTAACACTTAAAACGTTAGTATCATCATGCTTATGGAGGGCGTGATGAAACTGACCAAGAGCGAACGCATGGAGTTGCAACGACAAGCCGCAGCGCGCAACGGCCGAGCCGACTCGGCGCGCCATGCGCGC
>JBGTEW010000390.1:0-2167 GCA_041747615.1 Burkholderiaceae bacterium
GGCCACGAAAAGAACCCGGTTGCGCAACGCGAAATCGGCCACCGCCAGGCCGACGTTCGACAGGAACGTGCCGGTGATAAGCGCGACTTTCTCGTTTGTCACCAGCTCGGTCGCCAATCGGATCGCGTCTTCGGGCTTGCCTGCATCGTCGCGTGATATCACCTCGACCTTGCGCCCGAGTAGCCCACCCGCGCTGTTCACTTCTTCGACCGCAAGCTGCCATGCCATCCTGTAAGGCAGCGTGAACTGCGGGATCGTCGAATAACTGTTGATCTCGCCGATCCGGATTGGAGCTGCCTGCGACCGCACGGACAACGGCACGCCCGCTGCCGTACCGGCGAGGGCAGAGGCAACGAGAAGCTGGCGGCGAGTGGTCATGGCGACTTTCCGAAAGCAATCAATCGCTAGAATAGCGGTTTGTGGGTCGCAAGCAACGCGGCAGTGGAGTGAATGGATGACGCACGTCGTCGTCGAATCATGCATCAAGTGCAAATACACCGACTGCGTGGATGTGTGTCCCGTCGATTGTTTTCGCGAGGGCCCGAATATGCTCTCGATCGACCCCGACGAATGCATTGACTGCGCCGTCTGCATTCCGGAGTGCCCGGTGAATGCCATCTATGCGGAGGAAGACGTGCCGGAAGACCAGCGCGACTTCATCCCGTTGAATGTCGAGCTTTCGAAGCAGTGGCAGTCGATCACGCGCATGAAGCCTCATCCACCGGATGCCGACGACTGGAAAGATGTGCGCGAGAAGCGGCACCTGCTTGAGCGATAACCTGATTTTTTTCTGAAAGACATCCGTGCTCTACGATCTGCATGAGTTGCAGCGTCGCCTCTGGAACCCGCTGTCGGTGTGGGCGCAGGCGACTTCGCAGATGTTTTCTAATCCATACAGCCCGTTTGCGTATACGCCGCTGTCGCGCCGGCTAGCCGCCGGGTACGACCTGCTGCATCGCCTTGGAAAGCCCTACGAGAAACCGCAGTTCGGGTTGAATTCGACCAAGATTGACAACCTTGAGGTGACCGTCACCGAGGAAGTGGTCGTCACGAAGCCCTTTTGCCGGCTGCTTCACTTCAGCCGGGACTTGCCTGCGAAACGAGCGGCTGATCCGACGGTCCTGATCGTCGCGCCGCTATCGGGACACCACGCAACGCTGCTTCGCGACACGGTGCGCACCCTGTTGCCGAGCCACAATCTGTACATCACGGACTGGATCGACGCCAAGATGGTGCCGATCTCCGAAGGGCCGTTTCATCTGGACGACTACGTCGACTACGTGATCGAGTTCGTGCAGCTGCTCGGGCCGGATGTGCATGTGATTTCAGTGTGCCAACCGACCGTGCCGGTGCTGGCAGCGATTTCGTTGATGGCCAGCAACAAGGATCCGAAGCTGCCCAAGTCGATGACGATGATGGGAGGTCCGATCGATCCGCGCCGCAATCCGACGCAGGTCAATGCACTGGCGATGCGCAAGAACCTGCACTGGTTTCAGAACAGTGTGATCTTCAAGGTGCCGGCAGCATATCCAGGATATCTGCGCAAGGTGTACCCGGGCTTCCTGCAGCACGCAGGATTCGTGGCGATGAATCCCGACCGCCACCTGAAGTCGCACTGGGATTACTACCTGGACCTGGTAAAGGGCGACCAGCTTGACGCCGAAGATCACCGCCAGTTCTACGACGAATACAACGCAGTGATCGACCTGCCGGCGGAGTATTACCTCGATACGATCAAGGTCGTGTTCCAGGACCATCAGCTGCCGGACGGCAAGTGGCGCGTGCACGGACAGCTGGTCAAGCCCGAAGACATTCGTTCGGTTGCATTGTTCACCATCGAAGGCGAGCTCGACGACATTTCAGGCAGCGGACAAACACAGGCCGCGCACGAATTGTGCAAGAACATTCCGAAGGCGAGGAAGCGCCATATGACGGCGGAGCGAACCGGCCACTACGGAATCTTCAGCGGCCGCCGCTGGCGCCAGATCATCGCTCCCGAGATAGCCAAGTTCATTCGTGCCAACCTCTAGTGGACTGTAACACTTAAAACGTTAGTATCATCATGCTTATGGAGGGCGTGATGAAACTGACCAAGAGCGAACGCATGGAGTTGCAACGACAAGCCGCAGCGCGCAACGGCCGAGCCGACTCGGCGCGCCATGCGCGC
>JBGTEW010000391.1:0-3611 GCA_041747615.1 Burkholderiaceae bacterium
GCGCGCGCGCAGCACCGTTTCGAGCTGTGGTGTCAGGCTGATCTCGGGCACCAGCAACAGCGCCTGCGATGTCGGTGCCGCGGCGAGGGTGTGCGCGATCGCGGTCAGGTACACCTCGGTCTTGCCGCTGCCGGTGATGCCGAACAGCAAGTGCGGCGCAAATCCTTGGGCGCCTGCCAGTACGTCGATCGCCGATGATTGCTCGGTCGTGCGAATGACCGTTGGCACTGGCGCGTCGGACCAGCGTGCCATCGACCGTGCGCGCAGGCGGCTCCACGACTGCGCGGAGCGCGGGCCGGGAAGGCTTCGCAACGCCCGCGGCAATGCGGGCAACGCCACTTCGCCCCAGAAGTGCTGGTAATACTCCGCGGCAAAGCATGTGAGTCGCAGCCAGTGCTGTGTTAGTGGAACGATCTCATCGAGCACGCGCACGATGGGCTTTAGCTTGCTGGGCTCCACCGCCGACTGGTCGCGAATCCCGACGAGGATGCCCACCACGCGGCGTCGCCCAAACGGCACGACGCACCGAAGCCCGACCAATTTTCCGTCGCCCACCGCCACCCTGCTGATCAAATAATCGAGCGGCCGCGTCAGTGGAGCATCGACAATCACTTGGGCGTAACGCGTACTAATTTTTTCAGCGCTCATCACGCCAAGCTTGAACAAAAGCGGTTAAGTAACTGATTCGTTGGACTCGATGTAAAACCTGCACAGTCTGTGGACAAATTTGTGGAAAACCCATGCGAGCCACATGTAGTACTGCACCCGGACCAGCGTAGCTGGCCGGTCGGTTACCGCGCCGTCACAAAAATCGTGATGCTTTTCAGAGAGTTACGTCCAAGTTATCGGCCTTCGCGCGCTAAACCACTTGGACAGCCGCGCCAACTCTTGTGTGGCAGCGTTTTGTGCATAAGTCAAGCACCACCGCGCATTTTCAGCATATTTGTTTGGTGCCGAGAGTGATTGCTCACATGCCGTCAAGTTCGCATCTTGCGGCTGTGTTCATGAACCACCTGCGCGAGCACCGCAACGCTCTCAGGTGGCGTGAACTGAGAAATGCCGTGACCGAGGTTAAACACGTGGCCATGCCATGTGCCGGACGCGCTGCGGGGCGAGCCAAACGAGTCAAGAACGGACACTGCAGCAGCTTCGATCTGGTCGGGCGCCGCAAACAGTGCCATCGGGTCAAGATTTCCCTGAAGTGCGCATCGATCACCGATACGCTTTCGCGCGTGGGCGAGATTCACGGTCCAATCCAGTCCGACCGCGTCACAGCCTGTGTCCGCAATGGCTTCGAGCCAGAGCCCTCCGCCCTTGGTGAAGATGATCGACGGCACTCTTTGGCCATCGTGTTCCCGTTGCAGTTGTGCGACGACCCGGTGCATGTACGCAAGCGAGAACGTTTGGTAAGCGCCATCGGCCAATGCGCCGCCCCAGGTGTCGAACAGCATCACCGCCTGTGCGCCGGCTTCGACCTGCGCGGTCAGGTACGCGGTCACTGCAAGTGTGTTGGCTTCGAGCAGCCGATGCAGCAGATCGGGCCGCGAATAGAGCATGGTCTTGATCAGACGAAAGTCATCCGAGCCACCGCCTTCGACCATGTAGCACGCCAGCGTGAACGGGCTGCCGGAAAATCCGATCAGCGGAATGCGGTTGCTAAGCGCCTGCCGAACCTGGCGCACGGTATCGGTGACATAGCGCAGCTCGACATTCGGGTCGGGACAGGCGAGCTTATCGACGTCGGCGTCGGTGCGGATCGGCCGCTCGAACTTCGGGCCTTCGCCCTCGACGAAGTACAGCCCGAGTCCCATCGCGTCGGGCACGGTCAGGATGTCCGAAAACAGGATAGCCGCGTCGAGAGGAAAGCGATCGACCGGCTGCAATGTGACCTCGGTAGCGTAAGCGGGCGACTTGGCGAGGCCGAGAAAACTGCCGGCTCGTTTGCGGGTCGCGTTGTATTCGGGCATGTACCGACCCGCCTGGCGCATCAGCCAGATCGGCGTGTAGTCGGTCGGCTCGCGCAGCAAAGCGCGCAACAGGGTGTCGTTGTCGGGTCTCACAAGCTACCGGGCAAAAAAAGAGCAGGCACTGTGGCCTGCTCTTCGTTGAAAAACAAGTCGGGCGTGATTATGGCTTCTTCACATCCTTCTTCATTTCCTCTTTCGACTTGTCGGCGGCCATTTTCTTTTTGTCGGCGGCCATTTTCTTTTTGTCGGCGGCCATTTTCTTTTTGTCGGCGGCCATTTTCTTTTTGTCGGCGGCCTTCGCCGGCGCCGCAGCCTTGGGAGTTGCATCTTTCATTGGCGCGGGGGTGGCTTCAGCCTTCTTCGTCTCATCCTTCATCTTGTCCTGAGCGAACGCGACGGTTGCGAACGTGCAGGCGATCATGGCAGCAAGCAGTTTTTTCATGTTAGTCCTTGGAACAGTTGGTTAGAACGATTGGCTTGGTGACCGAGTATCAGAGCCGCCTCCCGGACCCGCAATGCTCCCCACGGACCGATCCCGACTCTGCAGCGCTAACGGCCCTTAGCAGGGCGCGTTGACATACTCCGGTCACACTAGCCGTTAGGTCTGCTACTCCTGCGCCAGCGCCAGACTCCTCAGCTGGAAACGCCCGTCCTGCCGGAACAGCCACGTTTCCTGATACACCAGCACGCCCTTGCTCAGCAGCGTGGGCGGAGGCGGCGGCAGCGGCGAAGCGGCCTTCACGGAGCGCAGCGCAGCGGCATTCAGCGAGGCGATGCCGGGCGACCGCATGATCTTGCTGGCGCCCAGCTTGCCCTGACGATCGACCGCAAGCTCGATCACGATCACCGCACGCAAGAGATGCTCGGGGCGGCCCTCGAACAGCTCCTTGCGGTTGACCTCATAAATGCGCTCTGCCGCCCGCTGCTTCCAGTCTTCAAGTTGCGGGTTGCGCGGCGCCAGCCGTACAGTCGGCTTTGTCGGCTCGGCAGCAGGAGGGACGACGATGGCCGGCTTCACCGTCACGATGGGGGCAGGCGGTGGCTCTGCTGCGGGAGCCACGGCAGGCGGGGGCGGCGACTGGCACGCAGCCAGCAAGATAGCGGCGGCTAACGCGACCGGTGAGAAGAGATTCTTCACTCGTCGAGCCTATCAGCGAGGCCGTACGCCCGGCATCGGCTCAAAAGCTGACATCGAGTCCCGCAAGCCATGCACGCCCCGGTGCCGATTCGAAGTATCGGCCATTCGTCTCGTTGACGATCACCGAGCCGACCACGCGCGCATCGAACAGATTGTCGACCCGGACGAATCCCCGGATCGAGGTCGGCCCGGCCGCGAAGGTGCGGGCGACCGCGAGGTTGTACGTGGCGTACCCCGCGGCGGCGTCGGTGTTGCGATCGTCGACCGGCAGGCTCGACTGGGCGCGCGCCTGCAGCGTGATGTCGGTGTCGTTCAGGCGGTACTTCGCTTCGAAATACCCGGTGTATTGCGGAACGCCCGGCAGCCGATTGCCGGCAGCCACGACAACGCTTGGTTGCGTGCAAGGCGCCGCAGTGCAGATCAGAAACGGCTCGGCGAACTCGGCGCGGATGGCGGCGACCGACGCGAACACCGACAGTGCACGCTGCGGCTCCCATCCGACACTC
>JBGTEW010000392.1:0-4651 GCA_041747615.1 Burkholderiaceae bacterium
TCTGGTGGTCGCAGCCGACAAGGGCACCGCCACGTTCTCGGATTTTGCCAACGCGGTCAGCGAGGAGTACGAATTCTGGCTCGGAGACGCCTTCGCATCCGGCGGCAGTGCGGGCTACGACCACAAGGAAATGGGAATTACCGCGCGTGGTGCGTGGGAGAGTGTGAAGCGGCACTTTCGCGAGCTCGGCATCGACACGCAGACGACCGAGTTCAACTGTGTCGGTATCGGCGACATGTCGGGCGACGTTTTCGGCAACGGCATGCTGCAGTCACGCCACATTCGCCTGCTCGCGGCATTCGATCACCGGCATGTGTTCATCGATCCCGCGCCAAATGTCGCGATCAGTTTCGCCGAGCGCGAGCGTTTGTTTGCGTTGCCTCGCTCTTCGTGGGCCGATTACGACCAGAAGCTAATCTCAACCGGCGGCGGGGTGTGGTCGCGTTCCGAGAAGTCGATTCCGATATCGCCGCAGGCGCAAGCCGCACTCGGCGTCATCGCCGCGAAGCTGACCCCGACCGAACTGATATCGGCAATTCTCAAAGCGCCGGTGGACCTGCTGTACAACGGCGGCATCGGGACCTACGTGAAGGCAGCAGGCGAGTCCCATGCCGATGTCGGTGATCGCGCCAACGATGCGCTGCGGGTCAACGGTGTCGAGCTGCGCTGCAAGGTGGTCGGCGAGGGCGGCAACCTTGGTTGCACACAGCTCGGACGCATCGAGGCTGCCCTGAACGGCGTCAGGCTGTACACCGATGCGATAGACAATTCGGCAGGTGTCGACACATCCGACCACGAAGTCAACATCAAGATTCTCTTGTCGCTGCCAATCGCCGACGGCGAGCTGACAATGAAGCAGCGCAACGCGCTGCTGGAGTCGATGACGGCCGATGTCGCGCAACTGGTGCTGCGCGACAACTACTTTCAAGGCCAGTCGCTGTCGGTCAGCGGACGCCTGGGCGCACGCCTGCTCGACCAGCAGCAGCGCTTTATCCGCTTCCTCGAAAAACAGGGCAGGCTGAACCGGGTGATCGAGTTCCTGCCGAGCGAGGACGAATTTGCCGATCGCCGCAGCAAGGGCATCGCGCTGACGAGCCCGGAGCGCGCTGTGTTGCTGGCGTACTCGAAAATGTACCTGTTCGATCAACTGCTGGTGTCCGATCTGCCGGAAGATCCATGGGTCGGCACCGCGCTCGCACGATATTTTCCGTCGGCGTTGAAGGAAAGGTTCGGCAGCACGATCGGCCGCCACCCGCTCAGGCGCGAGATCGTCGCCACGCATGTCGCAAACAGCATGATCAACCGGGTCGGCGCCACGTTCGTGCATCGGCTGCTGGAAACCACCGGTGCCACGCCACCGCAGATCGTGCGTGCCTACCTGCTGACGCGCGAAGTGTTCGACCTGGTTCCGGTCTGGAAGGCGATTGAAGCGCTCGACAACGCCGTGCCCGACGAACTGCAATCTCAGATGCTGACCGAGCTCGGACGCCGTACGACGCGCGCGACCACGTGGTTCCTGCGATCACGCCAGCTCGCCGCGCCGATGGCAGAAACGATCGCACGCTTTGGCCAGGCCGCAAGGGAGTTGATGCAGTTCATCGCAGCGGCGCCGGCCACAGCGCCATGGCGCACGCGGGTGGCAGAGGGCGAACGCGAACTTGCCGCGAAAGGCGCACCGCCTGCAATCGCGTTCGCTGTCGCGGCGTCCGACACTTCGTTCGCAGCGCTCGACATCGCCGAAGTCGCGGAGGCGTGCAACCAACCGTTGGTTGCGGTCGCCGAATCGTACTTTTCAATCGGCGGGCTGCTGGGACTGGCGCGACTGCGCGGGCAAATCGCAGCACTGGCTTCCGAAGGCTATTGGCAGGCCATGGCAAAAACCTCACTGGGCGATGATCTGGCTGCGTTGCAACGCGAGCTCACCGCCGATGCGTTGCACGCGGGCGGTCAAAGCCTGTGGGAGGTCGCGCAGCGCCCGGTCATCGAACGCGCTCAGCGCATTCTGACCGAGCTGGCAGAGACCAAGACGGCCGATCTGGCGATGCTGTCGGTGGCATTGCGAGAGTTGCGGCACCTTGCTTAGTCCAGCTATGCCGTGGCCGGATCGGCTGACTCCCACCGCGGTAATGCTCGTGTCGCGCGCCTGGGTGGTCAGTGAAGTCGCATCACGCGGTGTGGATCCCCAACGCCACGCGGCACTGATCGACGAGCTGGTCGGCTATGAGCCACCGCGCAAAAATGGCTTGCGCAACAACTTCATTTTCTGGATCTTCGCTCTCAGCGCCGCGTCGGCGTCACGTGCGGTCGGCCTGCCGGGATGGAGCGGCTTCGTGGCCGCATTGCTGATCTTCATCTGGATTGCACGTGAACTTGCGGTGCGCGCGCTGCGCTGGCGGCTTGATCAGCTGCTCACAGATGCGTCTGGATAGATGATGGCAGTGCCCGGTCACGGCCGTCACTACAATGCCACCGATGAAAAATGGTCGCGCAGTGCCCTAGCGTCGAGCAGGATCCGTGAAGGTTGGGAGCTTTGATGCGCTCGTGCGCGCGCTCGACGAGGCGGGCGTTCGCTACCTGGTGGCCGGCGGGCTGGCGGTGAATGCGCACGGCTATCTGCGGTTCACGAGGGATGTCGATGTTGTACTTCAACTCAGTCGGAACAACATTCTGTCGGCGTTCGACGCCCTTCAGCGGATTGGCTATCGACCTCTCGTGCCCGTTACCGCCACTGAGTTTGCAGACGAAGCAAAACGCGATGACTGGATTCGAAACAAGGGAATGACCGTGCTCAATTTCTGGTCGGACCGCCACCGTGAGACTCCGCTCGACATGTTTGTCACCGAACCCTTCGATTTCGATGAAGAGTATGCGCATGCGCTAGCCAAGCCCCTCGGCGGCGTCACGGTGCGATTCGTCTCGATTCCGACGCTAATTCGCATGAAACAGCTTGCCGGCCGAGCACAAGATAAGATCGACATCGAATTTCTTCAGAAGATTTCGAATGCCAGAAGCTGACGACGCCAGGGATATGACCCTCGCCACATGGGAGGGGGCAGAGCGCGAGCAGCTGCGTCGCTGGGCGGCGCTGACGCTGGAAGAAATTATTCGCGCGCAGGAAGAGATGCGGGAGCTCGCCGAGCAGCTACATCGGCCGTAGGCTGGATCAGCTCTCGGGACGGGACGCGGCAATTCACCACGACGCCACCGTTGCATGGAAACTCCATGAACGCCACGAACTCGGCCGCGCCGGCTTCCAGCGCAGAGCAGTCGTCGACCTCTCGCGTCGCTGTGCTGGCTTTGGGTGCTTTGCTGGCGCCATGGCTCGCGGCGTGGCTGCTGCCGGCGTTTGCGCAGCCGCAGTCGTATCACGATTACGCCGACCGGTGGACCTGGCTGGGATTGCCACACGCCGCTGATGTGCTGTCGAACCTGCCGTTCCTAGCCGTCGGCGCGCTCGGACTTCACTTTGTGCTGTCCGAATGGCGCTCCAGAAACGACGATGCGTTTTTCGAACAGCGCGCCGCCTGGCCGTATGTGCTGTTTTTTCTGGGGGTCTTGCTGACTGCGTTCGGCTCGGCCTGGTATCACGCGCAGCCTAGCGACACGACACTGGTCTGGGATCGCTTGCCGATGGCGCTTGGCTTTGCGGGATTGGTGGCGGGAACACTCGCTGATCGCGATCCGCATCGATCACCATGGTGGCTTCTTGCATTCGCGATCGTCGGCGCCGGCACCGTGCTCTACTGGCATATGTCCACCAACCTCGTCCCCTACTTGGTGATGCAGGCCGGCTTCATCGCAGCTGCGCTGATCGCGACGGCATGGATCCCGTCCCGCTTCACGCTTGCGAACCGAATTTACGCAGCTGCCAGCCTCTACGGGCTGGCGCTGATTTTCGAACGGCTAGATCACCCGGTGCACGCGTTACTGGGCGAAGGGATCAGCGGGCACACGCTGAAGCATTTAGTGGCCTGCGCGGCGATCGTGATCATTTACTCGATGCTGCGAAAAAGGCGTGCGCAGCCCGCATTTTCCTCACGATGACTGCCGGCTAAGCGAAACCAAACCGTTCGAAACATGACTAAGCTAGCGCCATGCGCAAGTCGACGACCGTAATCGTGCTGCTATTGATGTTGACGATCCCTTTCCAGGGGTTCGCGGCAGCGATGCAGTCCGGCTGCGCGCTGGGTCATCATCGTACGAACGCGGGCACAACGATGTTGCATCAACAGGACGCGCATCACGATTACTCGGCCATGCACGCCTCTGCTGCGCATGTCGATGCAGATGCGGATTCCGATACCGGCCCGGCCACCGAGTGCACGTGCGGTGCCTGCGGTCCCGGCACGGCATTGCCGGTCAGCAGGACGGATGTGGCGCCCGCGCTGCCCGCCGCCGTGCCGCTCGGGCGCTTTGCCGATCCACCGATCATCATGATCACCGGCGGTCCCGAGCGGCCCCCTCGCACCCTCCTCGCCTAGCGACACTGCGCGCGGTTGATCTCGCGCGTCGATAAGGTCGCCCTAACCGTGACCGACCCGCCTTAGCGGCGGTGTACTTAACGTGTTCAAGAGGGGACTTCATGCCTCAGTTTGTTTTTCGTTTTCTTGCGCTGGTGTGCTCGGCGTTCGCTGCGACGGCTTTCGCGCAG
>JBGTEW010000393.1:0-8727 GCA_041747615.1 Burkholderiaceae bacterium
GGCACGCCGCATGGTTGCGCCGATCGGCGAACTGCGCCGCGGCGTTCAGCGCTTTGGTGCTGGCGATCTCGCGCATCGCATCGAAGTGGCGAGCGGCGACGAACTGCAGGAGCTCGCCGCGCAGTTCAATGCGATGGGCGAACGGCTGCGGGAGACTTATGCAAATCTCGAACGGCGGGTGGCCGAACGCACGCGCGACCTGAACGAGCGAAACGAGGAGATCACCGAAGCGCTGGAGCAACAGACCGCCACGGCGGAGATTCTTCGCGTCATCAGTTCAGCACCGACTGATGCTGCGCCAGTGTTCGAGACCATCGTCGCAAACGCCGCTCGGCTATGCGAGGCGAACTTCGCTTTCGTCATGCTGAGCCAGGGAGGGCTGCTGCGGTTGGCGGCGCGCACTAGCTGTACGCCCGAATTCGCAGCGTTTCTCGAGCAGGGCAAAGCGCCGAACCGCGCGACGGCGACTGGTCGGGCGGCGTTGGAACGCAAGCCGGTACAGGTGCTCGACTTCCTGGCCGAGTCGGAAGTCCTCGTTACGCCCGCCCATCGAAGCGAGGGTATTCGGACTGTCCTGGCCGTACCCATGCTTCGTGACGATAGCGTGCTCGGCGTCATTTCAACGTGGCGTCGCGAAGTTCGGCCTTTCACGGACAAGCAAGTCAAACTGCTCGAGACCTTTGCGCGCCAGGCCGTCATCGCGATCGACAACGTTCGGCTCTTCAAGGAATTGGAAGCGCGCAACCGGGATCTCGGCGAGGCGCTGGAACAGCAGACGGCTACCGCTGAGATACTGCGCGCGATCAGCAGCGCGTCGGTCGACGTCGTGCCCGTGTTCGAGACGATCGCACGACGAGCGGTGTCTCTGTGCCACAGCCTGTTCGCGAACGTTTTCCTGTTTGACGGCGACCAGCTGCACTGCGTGGCGAGCCACCAGACCGAAGTCGGTTATGTGGAGTTGCTGCGTGCGAAGTATCCGATGCGCCCTGACCGTTCTCAGGTCTCCGGGCGCGTGATATCTGGCGGCGCAGTCGTCCGGCTCGAGGATGCCCTGGCGGACCCCGAGTACGACCAGAGATTTCCCGCTGCGATGAGTTGGCGGCGCATGCTCGGTGTGCCGATGCTGCGCGAGGGCAAGCCGATCGGAACGATCGTCGTCGGCTGGGCCGAACGTGGCCCGGTGCCGAAAGCCCAGGAGGAACTGCTGACCACCTTTGCCAATCAAGCGGTGATCGCCCTCGAGAACGTGCGCCTGCTCCGGGAGCTCCGGGAACGCAACGACGAACTCAGTCTTGCCAACCAGGCGAAGTCGCGTTTTCTGACCGCCGCCAGCCACGACCTGCGCCAGCCGATGCACGCGCTGTCTCTTTTCGTCGGGCAACTGAGCGCGAGTCGGACTCCCGCCGAACGAGCGGCATTGGCGCAGCGGATCGAGGCGGCAGTCGCCAGCCTGTCCGATTTGCTTGATCAGTTGCTCGACCTGTCAAAACTCGAGGCCGGCGCGGTGCAGGCGCTGCAGGAAGACTTCGCGATCAGGGACACGCTGGCAGTCATCGAAACACAGTTCGCTCCGCTGGCGCGTGCGAAGGGAATCGGACTGCGCCTGCGCGCAAGTCGCGCAGCGATCCGCAGCGATCCTCTGCTCGTGCAGCGCATCCTGTTGAATCTCGTCGCGAACGCAATCCGCTACACGGACCAGGGTGGTGTGCTGGTTGGATGCCGCAGGCGGGGCGAACGACTCCGCATTGCGGTCTGGGACACCGGCTGCGGAATTCCGGACGATCGACGTGACGACGTGTTCCGCGAATTTGTCCAGCTCGGCGGACCCGAGCGCCGACACTCGGATGGGATCGAAAGAGCGATGGGGCTGGGGTTGGGACTGGCTATCGTCGCGCGCCTAGCGGATCTGCTCGGCACCCGCATCGAACTATTTTCGCGCCTCGACCGCGGTTCGATGTTCGCGTTCGAACTGCCGCTCGGCAAGGTAAGCGCAGCGCGCCTGCGGCCATCCGTCGCGCCGCTGCGCGTCTCGAGTCTGCGCGGCGTCTTCGCATTGGTGATTGACGACGACGAAGCAGCGCGCACCGGCACGTGCGGGCTGCTGGAAAGCTGGGGTTGTCTGACTCTCGCCGCCGCGGACGGCGACGAGGCGATCGCGCTGTTACGCGCACACGATCGCCCGCCGGATTTGATCGTTTGCGATTACCAGCTGACTGATCGGGAGAACGGCCTCGAAGCGATCAGTCGGGTCCGCGCAGCGGTCGAGGAAGACACGTCAGCGATCGTCATCACGGCGGACATGGCAACCGAGGTTGCGCTCGCCGCGCAAGCCGCCGGGATTCCGTTGTTGCACAAGCCGGTATCGCCGGTGAAGCTGCGTGCGCTGCTGGCACAGGTCCTCGCCCGCGCAGGTGGCGTACACCGCGCCGCGGCCTAATGGAATCCGGCCGCGAAGTGCATCTGCTGCTCATGCGCCCTTTCGCGGCACTTCTGGCAGCGCCAGGTTGAATTTGTTCACCGCCAGCACGGCCTGAGTGCGGTTGGTGACGTTCAGCGCCTTCATGATCGCAGTGATCTGATTCTTGACCGTGGACTCTGCGAGGTCGAGTTCGCGGCAGATCAACTTGTTCGATTTCCCTTTCATCACGAGTGAAAGAATCTGCGCTTGCCGTTCGGTGATGCCGATTTCGGCGGGTGCCCGCTGTCCGATCGGCGGCGGTAGCGGCTCGTCGACCGCGCTGCGACCGAGTATCTCCGGCGGCACATAGATGCCGCCGGCCAATACCAGTCGCAACGCGCTCTGCAGGACGTCATTGCTGGAGGATTTGGGAATAAAACCAAGCGCGCCGTGGTCGAGCGCACGTTTGACGTTGTCACGATCGGAAGTCGCCGATATCACGACGACTGAAATCGCGGGATATTTTTCACGCAGAGTCTGCAGGACGGACAGTCCGTGCATGCCGGGCAGCGACAGATCCAGCAGCACCAGATCGAGATCGGGCTGACGTTCGATCATTTCCAGCGCTAAGCGCGGATCGGTGGCTTCCAGCACCGTCATGCCCGGGGCGAGATTGGCAAGCACGCGCGACAGCGCATCGCGGATCAGTGCGTGATCATCGACGATCAGGACCTTCATATTCGCTCCAGCTGAACGCGCCGTGGTGTTGTAGACATCCATCGCAGGCCTTCTTCTTTTGGTGGGGAAACGGACCCTACTCTGTGAGCCCTCGCGTGGAGCGTGCTGTTACTTCAATGTCACCTCGATATCACCGGCGGCTAACGACGACGGCAGGCAGACGGATAAGGCTCACTGTGGCTGAAACCCGCTCTTCTTGATGATCTGCGCCCAGGTCTGCGAATACGCGCGCTCTCGCGCGGCGAGTTGCGCCTGCGGCATGAACTGCACCGAGAGTCCCCAACGCGTAAGCCGATCGCGCACGTCGGGCTGCGCGATTACTTTCGATAGCGCCGCGGCGAATCGATCGATCGTCGACTGCGGCGTGCCGGCCGGCGCGAAGAACGCGTAGTACGGCACGTCCTCGAAGCCCGCTAATCCGAGCTCAGCGAATGTCGGCACATCCGGCAGTGCATCCTGGCGCACACCTCCGAGCACCGCCACAACGCGCAACTTGCCGGCCGTATGAGTTTCGATGAAATCCGGTACCGAACCGATTCCGGCCGGAATCTGGTTACCGAGCATGTCGCCGATCATCGGGGCGCTGCCGCGGTACGGCGCCGACACCAGATCGAGGTTGTACTTTTCGCCGATGACCTTGACGAGGAATTCGGGCACCGATGCCGGCGCCGGGATACCGATCGCGCTCTTGCCGCCCTGGCCCTTCACCCACGCCAAGTACTCGTTGAAATTCTTGGCCGGCGTGCCTCCCGATATCGCCAGCGCGTTTACGAACGTCGCGAAACCCGCGACCGGAACGAAGTCCTTGGCGGGATCGAAGCCGGGGTTCTTCATCACCAGCGGCAGGATCGAGATCGTATGGTCGTGCGAGATGAAAAACGTCGTGCCGTCGGGAGCGGCAGCCTTCAGCGCCTGCGCGGCAATCTGACCGCCGGCGCCCGGCCGGTTCTCGACGACCACCGGTGCGCCCAACTCGTCCTTAAGCTTGTCGGCCAGAGCGCGGGCGATGGCGTCGGTGCCGCCTCCGGGCGGAAAGCCGACCAGAATTCGAACGGTTTTGCCTGACTGGGCGAAAGCCGCATCGCTCAGCGGCGCCAGGACCAGGGCGGCACACGCCAGCCGGACGACCCAGGTGAACACAGCGGCGCCCATACGATCCTCGACTCGATAAACAAAAAGATACTTCGGAGCGTATCAGCGCTGATTCTCGAACCCGTGGGCAATCCGTGGTTGGGCCCACGCGAATCTCTCTCCCGTGCCGGCGGTGATGCCGGCGATGGATGAAGACGCGGTCGGCGACGTGCATCCCGACTGAGTGAACGCCAGCGTCAAGCCGACCCCAACCGCATCAGCGTCTGCGCATAGGCTGGCGCGGTTGGCTCGTGCATGAAATAGACATAGATCTCGCGCCATCCGGTCGCTCTGAGCCGGGACGCCCAGCGCTGAAGATCGTCATCGGAATAGGTTTCGAGCCGCAGGCGGACGTAGCCCCAGGGCGCCGTCTCCACCAGCGGAGGCGGGGCATCGTTTTCGCGCTCGGAAAGGCAGAGCGCCGCGCCGGCGGACTTCAGTGAGTCGTACACCTCGTCGTCAAACCAGCTGTCGTTGCGAAACTCGAACGCCGCGCCGTGATGCTCGGGTAACAGCCGCAGAAACTCGTTCAGCCGCTGCAGGTCCTTCTTCATGAACGGCGGCAACTGAAACAGAACCGGACCGCGCTTCGCACCGAGCGCTGCGAGGATGGTGTACAGAAACTTGACCGAATCGGCCGCGGTGTCCGCCTTCAGCCGCGACATGTGCGTGATGCGCCGCGAAGCCTTGATCGAAAACCGAAAATCGTCTGGGGTCGTCTTTGCCCAGTTCTCGAGCGCGGCTGCCTTCGGCATTTGATAGAAGGTGTTGTTGATCTCGACGGTCGGCAGGCGTGCGCTGTACCACGCGAGCATTTCTTCCGGCTTCATCTTCTCCGGATAGAAACTGCCTTTCCACTCCTTGAAGGAATAGCCGCTCGCACCCGCGATGAGTCTCTGCACCGTCATGCTTGATTCTAGAATTCCCGCGTGAAGAAGAACCCGCTCACCGAATATTCCGCCAAGCGCAGTTTTTCAGCCACTCCCGAGCCGACCGCCGAATTAGGTTTGGCACACCGGGGGCCGTTGCTGTTTGTGATCCAACAGCATTCCGCGCGCCACATGCACTACGACCTGCGACTGGAGTGCGACGGCGTTTTGAAGTCGTGGGCGGTCCCGAAAGGACTGTCGCTTGATCCCGGCGACAAGCGTCTCGCCGCGCAGACCGAAGATCATCCGTACGAGTACGCGTCGTTCGAGGGCGTGATTCCGCCCGGCCAGTATGGAGCGGGACAGATGATCGTGTGGGATTGCGGCGTCTACTCGCCGGATGAAGGCCAGCAGTACTGGTTTCACGATCGTGCCCAGGCGCAGAAGCGCGTGCGGGACGGCCTGGACGCCGGCAAGCTGAGTTTCCTGCTGCGCGGTGAGAAGCTGAAGGGTTCGTTCGCGCTGGTGCGCATGAAGGACCGGAAAAACTGGCTGGTGATCAAGCACAAGGATCGCTTCGTGTCGAAGACCGATCCCACTGTGCAGAACCTGTCGGTTCTGTCGGGCGCGTCGGTCGACGATATGAAGACGGTCCCGGCGCATCGCATTCCAGCGGCGCGCCTGGTCGCGGCTGGCGAAGCCGAGTCGATGCCCGCCACGCTCGCACCGATGCAGGCCGAGCTGGGCGACATCGCCTTCAACCATGCCGACTGGATGTGGGAGCCGAAACTCGACGGTTATCGAGTACTCGCGTTCGTGCAGGGTGACAGTGTGAAGCTGCGTTCGAGGCGGGGCCTCGATCTGGCGGGCGATTTTCCGAAGTTGTGCGCGCAGTTGCGGACGCAGGCTGTTGAAACCGTCATCCTCGACGGTGAAATTGTTGCGTTTGATGCAGACGGCAAACCGTCATTCAACGCGATGCAAAACCGAGGCTCGCATGTGGAGCGCGCCATTTTCTACTGCTTTGACCTGCTGCACTTCGCCGGCGTCAATCTTCGTAACGCGCCCTATATCGACCGCCGGCGCTATCTGGCGCAGTGCCTGCTTTCATCTCCACTCGTGCAACTCGTGCACTCGCTGGATGACGGCGTGGCGTTGCATGCGGCGGCCGTCGCGAGCGGGTTCGAGGGCGTGATCGGCAAACGCAAGACCGGCCGCTACGAAGCCGGGCGTCGTTCGGGTTCATGGCTGAAGGTCAAGTCCACCCGTAGCGCGGAGTTCGTGATCGGCGGCTACACCAAGGGAAAGGGCTCGCGTGCTCCGCTGGGTGCGCTTCTGGTCGGCTACTGGGATAGCGGCAAACTGATCTACGCGTCGCACGTCGGCTCCGGGTTCGATGAGGAAACGCTGCCGCTCGTAAAGGCGCGGCTCGAACCGCTGCGAACGACCGCCCGCCCGTTCGCCAGCGAACCCGAGTTGCACATGCCGACCACGTGGGTCACGCCGGAGGTCGTTGCCGAAGTGAAGTTTCAAGACTGGACCGAGGATGGAGCGTTGCGTGCGCCGGTGTTCCTGCGGCTGCGCGATGACGTCGATCCCAAGACGGTAAGACGCACGACTCCCGGCGCGGCGCGCGGTGCAGACGCGGCGTCCGCACCGGCTGCCGCAAGCGCGATCGACGAGATCGTGCGGCAACTGGAAAACCGGAAGACTTCGTTCACGCTGCAAACGGGTGAGCATCAGATCAAGCTGACGCATCTCGATCGCGTCTACTGGCCCGCTGATCCAACACTGAAGCAGCCGGTGCTCACCAAGCGCGACCTGTTGCGCTACTTCGCGCAGGTGTCGTCGCTCATCCTGCCGCATCTGGAAGATCGACCGCTGACGATGATCCGCATGCCCGACGGCATCAACGGCCAGCGGTTTTTCCAGAAGCATTGGGAGCAGACGCGGCCTGACTTCACCGAGACCATCACGGTCTTCTCGGGACACAAGGACGAGAGCCACGACTATCTGCTGTGCAACAACCTGCCCACACTCTTGTGGCTGGCGCAGTCGGGAACCCTCGAGTTCCATGTCTGGCATTCGCGCGCACGGCTGGGCACCGATACACCGGTCAAGGGCACAGACTATGCAAGCTCGCTCGAGTCACTGGAAGCCTCGATCCTCAACTATCCCGACTACGTCGTGTTCGACATCGATCCTTACATCTACTCAGGCAAAGAAGCAGCGGGTGCCGAGCCCGAGCTGAACACCGTCGCGTTCGAGAAGGGAAAGGAAGTTGCGTTCTGGCTGCGCGAGCTTCTGCAAAGCATGTCGCTCGAGCCGATCGTCAAGACCTCCGGCAAGACCGGCCTACACGTGTTCGTGCCGATCAAGCGAACGATCGACTTTGACGCCGCGCGGGAGATATCCGAGCTCGTCGGACGTCACCTGATGCGCCAGCATCCGAAGGACATCACGATGGAGTGGAGCGTGCCGAAGCGCACCGGCAAGATCTTCATGGACTACAACATGAACGTGCGTGGCAAGACATTGAATGTCGCGTATTCGCCACGCGGCGCGAGCGGAGCGCCGATATCGATGCCGCTCACATGGGACGAGCTGGCGGGCGCGCATCCACTAGACTTCAGAATCACGAATGCTGCTGAGCGTCTGGCCAAGACAGGCGATCGCTGGCGCGATGCGCTGAAAGCGAAGCAGAGTCTCGAAACCGCGGTCAAGCGCGAGAAGCGTTAACCCTGAATCACGCCGTTAGGCGTGAGAGATAAGACATCGGAGGAAGGCATGGCTGCACGATCGATCGGATCTCTGACCATCGCATTCGGGTTGGTATCGATTCCGGCGAAGATGTTTTCGGCGACCGAAGCGAGCAAGGCGATCTCGTTCAATATGTTGCACAAGGACTGCGGCTCGCGGCTGAAGCAGCAGTATCTCTGCCTGAAGGAGGAGATCCCGGTCGCGCGTGAAGATATCGTCAAAGGCTACGAGTTCGCGAAGGATCAGTACGTGATGTTCAATCCCGAAGAGCTGAAGGCGCTCGAGGAGGCCGGCACGCAAACGGCCGAGATCACCGAGTTCGTGCCGATCGAGTCGATCGACCCGGTCTACTTCGACAAGGCCTATTACCTCGCACCCGATAAAGGCGGTGCCAAGCCGTATGCGCTGCTGACGCGCGCTTTGCGCGAGTCCGGTCGCTGCGCAGTCGGCCGCTACGCTGCTCGCGGCAAGCAGTACATCGTGATGCTGCGTCCGATCGAAGGGGGTCTGGTGATGCAGCAGCTGTTGTATGCGGCCGAAGTTCGGTCGATCAGCGACATCGAGATACCGCTGACCGAAGTCAAGGACGTCGAGTTGAAACTTGCGCAGCAACTGATCGAGCAGCAGGCGTCCGACACCTTCGATCCGACCGTCTACACCGACGAAGTGCGGGCGCGCGTCGAGGCTGCCGTGCAGAAAAAAGTCGAAGGCCAGGAAATCACGATGGCCGAGGCGCCCGAAAGCAGCGGCGCGCAGGTGATCGACCTGATGGAGGCGCTGCGGGCGAGCCTGAACAAGAAGACGTCGGCCCCCGCCAAGTCGAACGCGGCC
>JBGTEW010000394.1:0-1786 GCA_041747615.1 Burkholderiaceae bacterium
GGGAATCTCCATCGATGCCTTGTCGCTTTCGACGGTGATCAGCGATTGATCCTTGGCGATCGTGTCGCCGGGCTTGACCAGCACCTCGATGACTTCGACATCCTTGAAATCGCCGATGTCCGGAACCAGGACTTCTATGACGTTGCTCATGGTTGCCCAATTGGCGGGTTGCCTACCGAAAAACTGAACACGCGTACCGGCAGCGACGAACTCTTGTCGAACTCGGCGCCGGCCTTGATGCCGATCTCGGCGACGTTGCGTGCGCTCTTCGCCCGGTCATATGCGGCATACATCGCACCCAACGCGAAGTTGCGTCCCGACCCGACGCCCCAGAAGCGGTCGAAACTGAACACTTCGCGGTACGAGTACACGCCGTAGATGCCGGTCGGATTCGCGATCAGGACGGTCATTTGGGAGGACTCGTAGGGATCGGAGTCATCCTCCTTCGGATTCAGGAAGAATTTGTCCTTCAAAATGGGATGCACTCGCTGAAACGTGTTGAACACTTCCTGCCGGCTGTTGAGTTTGCACTCGTGGGCAAGATGCCGCAGCGCTTCGCACAGCACAACGAAGTGTGCAGTACTGCCGGCCAGCCCGATATAACTGTCTCCGATCAGAAAAATCTTCTCGTTGACTTCATACCCATGCGGAAGCCGGGTTTCACCGAAGGTCACCAGCGCGTCCGAGGCGATCGCTATTTCGCTGTTCTTCTTCACGACAACGATCGTGGTCATGCTGCGGCGTTGCCCGTAGCCCGTGCCAGTGTCAAAGCATGACCCTCCGGAAGTCCGCCAGGATCTGCGCCACATAGGCGTTGAAACGCGCCGCCCCGGCGCCGTCGACGACGCGGTGGTCCCACGAAAGCGACAGTGGAAGAATCAGGCGAGGCACGAATTGCTTGCCGTTCCACACGGGGCGAGTTTGCGAGCGGCATACGCCGAGGATCGCCACTTCGGGCGCATTGATGATCGGCGTGAAGTACGTGCCGCCGATTCCGCCCAGCGAGGAGATGGAGAACGTGCCGCCCTGCATGTCCGTCGGACCGAGCTTGCCTTCGCGTGCCTTCGCTGCGAGCGCGGCTGTTTCCTGAGCAATATCGATCACACCCTTTTGGTCGGCGTCCTTGACAACCGGCACGACGAGCCCGTTCGGCGTGTCGGCCGCGAAGCCGATGTGGAAATACTCCTTCAGGATGATGGCGTCGCCGGTACCGGCGTCGATCGACGAATTGAACTCAGGAAATTTCTTGAGCGCCGCGACGCATGCCTTGACCAGGAACGCCAGCATCGTCAACTTGGTTCCGGCTTTCTCGTTTTCCTTGTTCACCTGAATGCGGAATGCCTCGAGCTCGGTGATGTCCGCATCGTCGTGATTGGTCACGTGCGGAATCGAGACCCAGTTGCGGGTCAGCGCAGGGCCCGAGATCTTGCGGAGGCGTGACATTTCGACGCGCCGAATCGACCCAAACTTGGCGAAATCCACCTGGGGCCACGCCGGGAGTTGGGAGGTGTGAAAGCCGGCCGCTTGCGCGCCCGGCGACGTGGCCGGGCTGGCACCGCCCGCCATCACTGCCTTGACGTGCTCACGCACATCGTCCTCGGTAATTCGTCCCTTGGGCCCACTGCCTCTAACAGCTGATAGCTCGACGCCCAATTCGCGCGCGAACTTGCGCACCGATGGTGATGCATGCGGCTTGACTCCAGCGGAACCGTTGCTTTCCGCCGGCTGCGGCCGCGCGCCCATCTCGGTCGCGAACGCGTGCGATTTGACCGGCACATCGAGCTCC
>JBGTEW010000395.1:0-1983 GCA_041747615.1 Burkholderiaceae bacterium
CGATCGGATCCAGGTTCGGATTGCCGCCCTTCGCAGGCATCGTCTTAAACCCTTCGACCGCGTGCTTGACCAGTACATCGAAACCCTTCTTGATGCGCGGCGCCCACGCAGCAGCGTCGCCGGTTCGGGGCGCGCCCGCAATTCCTGCCCCATGGCAGGCGTTGCATGCGGCGGCATTGACCGCCTCGCCCCCTTGCAGCACCCTGGCAGAGTTGGTTCCCGCGAAAGCAACCACGCCGGCCGGCTGCATGCGCGCGGCAATCGATTCCTCAGTCATCGCATCGGAGCCCGCCCCGCCGGGGTCACTGCGCACGACATACGTCGCGAGCAAAATGATCACGATCACCGGCACGATGAACGCGAGAGATACCACCGTGATCAGTTGACGCGGGGTTTTGATCAGGGAATTACTTTTGTCCGACATCGGTGCTCCGTTGCGAGGCGCAAAAGTATAGCGGCGCGCTGTTAAAATCCGCCGACTGTCCGCGCCCGTAGCTCAGTGGATAGAGTACTGGCCTCCGAAGCCAGGGGTCGTGGGTTCGAATCCCGCCGGGCGCGCCACCCAGCAGAGTCAGAATCATGGCCGCAAGCGCACCGACTCCCACCAACATCACGCTGCACTCGTCGTCGCGCGTGCTCGAGATCAACTATGACGACGGTCGCACTTTCCGGCTGCCGTTCGAATTCATGCGGGTTTACTCGCCATCGGCTGAAGTGCGTGGCCATAGTGCCGATCAGGCCACGCTTCAGGTCGGCAAGCGCAATGTCTCAATCACCGAGCTGCAGTCGATAGGCCACTACGCGGTGCAGCCGATGTTTTCCGACGGCCATTCGAGCGGCATCTACTCGTGGGATTACCTGTACGAGCTGGGTGTCAACCAAACGCGCCTGTGGAACGAATACCTGGGTCAGCTCGAGGCGGCTGGTGCAAGCCGTGACCCGCAAGCGCCGGGAAACTCAGCGCTTGAGGCTCCGAGTTCCGGCTGCGGACATCGATGACGACGCACTTCGGCTTCACCGAGGTCGAAGAGACCGACAAGGCAAAGCGCGTTGCCGGCGTCTTCGATTCGGTCGCCGCGAAGTACGACCTGATGAACGACGTGATGTCTGCCGGACTGCACCGGCTTTGGAAGGCTTTCGCGGTGCGTGAAGCCAACGTGCGCGAGGGAATGAAGGTGCTCGATGTCGCCGGCGGCACCGGCGATCTGGGCCGGGCATTTGCCGCACAGGTCGGCGCCACCGGCCAGGTATGGCTGACGGACATCAACGCATCGATGCTCGCAGAGGGCCGCGACCGCCTGCTCGACCGTGGGCTGATGATTCCGCTGGCTCAATGCGACGCAGAGCGGCTGCCGTTCGCAGCCATGACGTTCGATGTCGTGTCGGTCGCCTTCGGGCTGCGCAACATGACGCGCAAGGATGTGGCCCTGGCCGAGATGCAGCGGGTGCTGAAGCCCGGGGGGCGCTTGCTGGTACTCGAATTTTCCCGTGTATGGAAGCCACTCGTCCCCATATACGATGCGTATTCATTTAACGTACTCCCATGGCTGGGAGAGAAAATTGCAGCGGATGGCGACAGTTACCGTTATCTCGCAGAATCGGTGCGGGTGCATCCGCCGCAGGAGGAACTCGCCGAAATGATGGAACATGCGGGGTTCGATCAAGTCCAATGGTTCAATCTGACGGCCGGAATATGCGCACTGCACATCGGCACGAAGTATTAGTTGTGGAGGACAGATGAAAAAGTCGTTCGTAAGTAAACTGCTCGCAGGCAAGTTTCTGGCAGCACTGATGATCGGCACGATCGCCGCGACGTTCGCGTTCGATGTCGATGCCCAGCGCCGCTTCGGCGGTGGTCGCAATCTCGGCAAGCAATCGGCGCCAGTACAGCAGCGGCAGGCCACGCCTCCGCAACAGCAAGCGCCGCAAACCGCCAACCCGCAGCAGGCGCCCGCTGCCGCTGCCGCGCAGCGTCCCGGTGCA
>JBGTEW010000396.1:0-4684 GCA_041747615.1 Burkholderiaceae bacterium
GCGCGCATGGCGCGCCGAGTCGGCTCGGCCGTTGCGCGCTGCGGCTTGTCGTTGCAACTCCATGCGTTCGCTCTTGGTCAGTTTCATCACGCCCTCCATAAGCATGATGATACTAACGTTTTAAGTGTTACAGTCCACTAGTGCGCGTACGATTCACTTCTACTCGTCCTAACCGCAGAGATTCATGCAACTGATCGACCGGGTCGTCCAATTCCGTGCCGAGATTCAGCAGATCCGGCGCGATATTCACGCTCATCCTGAACTTCGCTTCGAAGAAGCACGCACCAGCGACATCGTTGCCCGGAAGTTGTCCGAATGGGGGCTCGAAGTGACGCGTGGGCTCGGCGGCACCGGCGTTGTTGGCACCCTGCAGCACGGAAAATCGAGACACTCCGTCGGCCTGCGTGCCGATATGGACGCGTTGCCGATCCAGGAATCGAACGAGTTTGCGCATCGCTCAACGCACGCCGGCAAGATGCACGCGTGCGGGCACGATGGCCATACGGCGATGCTGCTGGCCGCCGCCAAGTATCTGGCCGAAGCAAAGTCGATCGACGGCACCGTGCACTTCATCTTTCAGCCCGCTGAAGAAGGTGGCGCCGGCGCGCAGAAAATGATCGACGACGGCTTGTTCGAGCGCTTTCCGTGCGATGCGGTTTTCGGCATGCACAACTGGCCCGGGCTGAAGGTCGGCCAGTTCGGCGTCACGGGTGGGCCGATGATGGCGTCCAGCAACGAGTTCGAGATCAACGTGCTCGGCAGAGGGGCGCACGCAGCGATGCCGCATCTCGGCATCGATCCGGTGTTCATCGCGGTTCACATCGTCAATGGGCTGCAGGGGATCATCACGCGCGTGAAGAAGCCGATCGACTCGGCCGTGTTGTCGGTCACCATGATCCGGGCGGGCGAAGCAACCAACGTCATCCCGGAATGTGCGCGCATCAGTGGGACAGTGCGCACTTTCAGCGACGAAGTGACGTCGCTGGTCGAAACGCAGATGCGGCGCATCGTCGAGATGACGTGCGCCGCGCATGGCGCCGAGGCGAAGTTCGACTTCAAGTGGAACTACCCGCCGACCGTTAATCACGAGGCGGAAGCCGAGTTTGCCGCCGCTGTTATGGACGACATCGTCGGTGCCGGCAATGTCGTTCGCAACATCGAGCCGACCATGGGCGCAGAGGATTTCGCGTTCATGCTGAAGATGAAGCCCGGTGCGTACGTTTTTATCGGCAACGGCGATGGGACGCATCGCGTCAGCGGCCACGGGCTCGGACCGTGCATGCTGCACAACCCATCGTACGATTTCAACGACGAATTGATTCCGTTAGGGGCCACTTACTGGGTGCGTCTGGCCCAAAATTTCTTGGCGCGCTGATCTTTAGTTCTTTCCGCTAGTCCATTCGCCGGAATGCGGTGCTTTTCCCCGGCGGTTACTGTGTATCGTTGCGGCTCCTCCCTGTATCTTGCCTCTGATGCGTTTGTCCGTTATTCGTGCTGTTCTCGCGGTCACCGCCTTAATAGGCTTGGGCGGCTGCGCGACCATCACCGGCGAAGCAACGCAGGCAATCAACATTCAGACTGTCGATGCCAACGGCAAGCCGGTGGACGGCATGGCGTGCCGCATCGTCAACGGCTCGGCCGAATATATGGGCGACACGCCGCTGTTCGGGTTACGAGTGCGCAAGTCGCCGACACCGCTTATCGTCGAGTGCAAGCGCCATGGCTACGCAATGGCGCGGGCGCTGATCATTTCGCGCGCCGACCTCGCCTCCGGATCGACCGCGCAGCTGTTGCTGCCGGGCGGCAGCTCGATGCTGATCATCGATCACATTTCCGGGTTCATGTATCAGTATCCGCGTTGGATACGTCCGCAGGTCGGCACCGACATGATCTTCGACCGGAGAGACGAAAAGGGTCGAGACCCCACGCCGGGCTTGGTCACACGGCAGTTCGACGCGCACGTGCGCTACGCCAGCGGCGTGCAGGACGCGAGAGTCGACTAGTCTGCCGGCTTTACTTGAGACTCCGCGCTAGTTTCGCGCGGCAACTCGATCTGGCTCCATCAACAGCGTCTGGATGTCGTTCAGCATCACTTCGGGATGCACGAACGCCAGCGAGTAGATCTCGCGTACGACACCGGTGGCGTCGATCAGGAATAGCTTCAGCATGTGGTTGATCGCCCGCGTCGGGCGTCCGGCCGCGTCCGTTTCGACCCTGACGTCCTGCCCGAACGCGTCCAGCAGTGGGGTCAACTCTGCCATCGATCGCGCAGTAAAGAACTGCCACTCGAACCCTGGCGTGTCTGCCAAACCGTGTCCGTAGCGGCGCAGCACATCGGGTGTGTCGTTGGTTGGATCAAAACTGATGCTGACGAAGCGCACGCGTGAACGTGACGACGCATCGGCTGCAATGCGGTCGCGCAACCCCTTCATCGTCTGATAGGCAAACGGACAGCCCCAGGCGTCGGTGCAGTAGGTGTAGAAGAAGGTCAGCAGCGTGACTTTGCGGCGTGTGTACGCAGCCAGGCGCCGCACGCCGGCCGATGAATTGAGTAGCACCGCGTCGGGGCATTGCTGGATGCGCTGCAACTGGTACGTGCCGGCAGGGGTCGGCACAAAATCGGTGTGCGGCGCGAGCGCCGGGCCCGGATCCGTTGCCGACCAGACCGGCCCGGCGATCAGCGAAGTCGCGACCAGCAGCGACCCGCCGGCAAACTTCGCGCCGAACATTCGGCTACATCAGCGCGCCGCAGTCTTGGCGCTGAACTTCATATGATGCGCACGCCCAAGTTGCTCCTTGGTGAAGTCCACCTCGAACGCTGGCTTCAGCTCCTTGCCGTCCCAGTGGAACGCACGCACGAACTGCTCGTTGTCGGCCCCGCCCTTGTCCCACTTTTCGAGCAGGCTCGATGTGATGTAGACGCGCTTGCCGTCCCATGACTGGCTGATCATGTTGACCTGCCGTCCGGTCTGCTTCTCATACGTCTGCTTCGGCGCTTCCGGGTTGGTGAGGTCGAAGTAGCGCGTCATGCCGTCCATGAAGGTATTGACCCAGAGACCTTTACCGTCGGCGGTAATCGAGATGTCTACCGGCAACGGAATCTTGCTCGGATCGCCGATCGTGCCAACGTCCTTGGCGACCCATTTGTCGCCATCCTGCTTGACGAGCCATAACTTTGAGGTCAATGCCGCTGCGGTGATCGCCCAGTTGTCGCCGGGATTCAGCGACCAGCGGATCTCGAGCGGCGCCCCCGGCACGCTGAATATCTGCCGCGGCTGCATCGCCTTCAGATCCCATAACACCATCGTGTTGCCGAACTTCTTCATTGCCGCTTCGTCTTTGATCAGTCCGCCGATGTCGCGCATGTAGTTGTCGCGGCCGGTGAAGCTTGACGTCAGCATGACGTTCTTGCTCGGGTTCACCGCGATGTCGTAACCGTAGCCGTCGCCCTGCACCTCGCCGATCTTGCCAGTGGGCAGGTCGTATTTGGCGACAAATGCACCCTTGTTGTTGTAAACCGCAATTCCGGTTACGCCGCCGTTGTCCTTGGTGTTCGACAGCGTTCCGATCAACATGCGCCCAGGCATCGCATAAAAAGTGTGTGGGCCGACATACCCAGTCTTCGCCGGCAGATCAGCAATCGTCTTGACCAGCTTCGGCCTGGCTGGATTGCTGCCGACATCGAACACATAGATCTTGCTGTCGTTCAGCCCGCCTGCCCACAGATAGCGCCGGTCATCGGTGAAGCCCATGTGATGCGCTTCGCCGCGGCCGCCGACGGAGACCTTATGCACCACCTTGCCGTAGGTTCTCGACTTTGGGTTGGCATCGATCGTCACCAGCTTGTCGAAGCCGTCGCCGAGACCTTGGACCCCTAAGGTCCAGACGTGTACATAATCTTCCTGCCCCTTGATCAGGCCTGACATGTAGGGGGAGTTGCAGGTTTCGTCGGCCCGCGCGACGCCGGCGAACGCCGTCGCGGCGATCAGCGCCAGGGCAATGTGTTGCGTTTTGCGAAGAGCTCGGAATGGGATTGTCATGTGGCCTCCCTGAGAGTCGCGGCCAGCGCAGCATCTGTTGCGTATCCGCTGAGTGCGATTGAAGTGATGGGGTCGACAGCAAGCCCGGCAATCTTAGGCCGCTCGGGGGCAGGTCGGCAATAATTCTTGGGTCCTAGCCTAGACTTCGGGCAGTCCGTACCCATCTGCACCGCTCACCCCGCGGTCTTTCCCTGTACCAAACGATGTCTGCTACGTCTGACAAGGCAGGCAAGGCGATCCGCATTCGCGGCGCCCGCCAGCACAATCTTCGCAACCTCGATCTCGACATTCCTACCGGCGAGCTGGTAGTGGTCACCGGTGTGTCAGGTTCCGGCAAGAGCTCGCTGGTGTTCGATACGTTGTATGCCGAAGGGCAACGCCGCTACGTCGAGACGTTCTCGCCCTACGCGCGGCAGTTTCTGGACAGGATGGACCGCCCTGCGGTCGATCGCATCGACGGCGTGCCGCCTGCCATCGCGATCGATCAGACCAATCCGGTACGCACGTCGCGCAGCACGGTCGGCACGATGACCGAAATCAACGATCACCTGAAACTGCTGTTCGCGCGCGGCGCGCGGCTGTTCTGCCGCGGATGTGCACGGCCCGTGCGGCGCGATAACGCCGACAGCATTTACGCCGATCTG
>JBGTEW010000397.1:0-3400 GCA_041747615.1 Burkholderiaceae bacterium
CGCGGGCGCACATTGGCCAACCGTTCACGCTCATGCGCGCCGAGCGGCTGCAATGCGGAGGAATCGTCGCGTTGCATTACAGCCAGCCGCCGCGAAACCCCGCGCGCCGCAGTCCGGTGATGACGTACGAACAGCCACGCATCAGCCGCCAAACGAGTTGAGTGCGATAGTTCTCGATCATCATGACGACAATTCCCTGGTCGAGCCCGAAGAAGCCGGGTGAAATCCACACATTCGCCTCGACGCTGTTAACCGTCGGATTGAAACTGCTTGCATAGCGGCCCGCAAGTCGCATTCCCGGATAACGCTCGGCCATCGTGCGTGCGGCCTTTAACACGATCTCGGGCGCGAACGGCAACGATGCGAGCGCCGCCCACCCGGCGAGAGTTCCGTCGTCTGGCCCGTATGGCACACCACGCGCTGCGTACCCGAACAAGCTGCGTCGTTCATTCGTGAGGTCCGGATCCGCGTCGCTCGGACCGTCGCACGCCGTGAACCCCCAGCAGTCTTCGTCGTAGCCGGCAAAGCTGCGCGGATTGCGACGCGCGTATTCGCGCTGCACTTCAGTAGCGCGACGGCTGTTCTCGAAATAGTCGCAACGCTTTTCACGCATGAAACGGTCGGCAATGCCGCGCAGATCGATCCACGCATGCGAGAACTGATGTACGAACAGCGGGCCCGCATACAGAAAATCCTGGCCGTACAGGTTTTCCCACTGATAAGTCGCGGCCCACCCCTCGTAGCAGGCTTCGTCGAGCGGATACGTTGGAGATCCGAGCGCCAGCACGTACATCACGATCGCCTCGCTGTAGCCGTCCCAGCAGTAGTTTAGAAACTCGCTTTCGGGTTTCCAGCCGTGGCTGATGGTGGGATTGCCGTTTTGCGCCCAGCGCCAGTCGATGCGGCGATATAGCGCATCGGCCATGTGGCGCAGCTCGATTTCTTCCGGCGTATTCGCAGTGAAGTACATCGCGGCGGTCAGCGCACCGGCGATCAGCAACGCGGTGTCGATCATCGACAACTCCGAGCGCCACACGCGCTTGCCGGATTGCATGTCGAGAAAGTGAAAGTAGAACCCTTTGTAGCCTGTGGCGTCGTCAGTTCCGCTTTGATCACTGTCGTGAAAAAAGCGCAGCGTGGCGCCCGTGCACACGACGGCATCGGCGCGCGCCATCCAGCCGCGCTCGACCGCGATTGGATAAACTGACAGCGCGAATCCGACCACTGCGATGCTGCACGGCGAATTTTCGCGCGACGTATCGGCGACCAGTCCGTTGGCCGGGTTCACTGCTTGCTTGAAGTAGCCGAAGGCAGCGCGCTGCAAATCGTCCAGCAGTGCCTCGTCCGTCAAGGATGATGTTTCAGCCAAGATTTATAGATAATTCGTAGCGTTGGCGGGTGCAGCTATGCAGGGTAGTCGATGTTGCACCCTCGCGATTACACCCGGGCGCAAGGTTCAACTTTCCTGTAATGACTCCGACGAAAAAGCGGACTAATGGAAACACAATACGAGCGCCACGTCACGCGCGTCGTGGGTAGTGAGGAAGGAGAACCCAGAGCGCAAGATGTTCTGGATGCTCGCGCAGCGGCGGTTCGACCAGATCTACGACAAGTTTGGGGCGCTGCTTGAAAGTCAGTACTACAGCAAGGAAAGCCGATCCTCTTATGCGTGTGCAACTTCTGTCCAATGGCAGCTATACGGTGATGCTGACCGAAGCCGGGTCCGGCTTCAGCCGCTGGCGCGACCTTGCGATCACGCGCTGGCGCGAGGACCCGACGTGTGACGGTTGGGGAAGCTACTTGTTCCTGCGCGACGTTGACAGCGGCGCCGTCTGGTCGCCCGGCATGCAACCGTGCGGTGGTCAGCCGGAAGAATACGCAGCGAGCTTGTCTGACGCACGCGCTCATATCTTGCGCCGCGAAGGCACGCTTGCAACGACACTCGAAGTGGCGGTGGCGAGCAGTATCGACGCCGAATTGAGACGGCTGACGATCGTCAACCACGGCGCCGCCGTGCGCACGCTCGAAGTCACTTCGTACGCCGAGCTGGTGCTCGGCTCGCCATCATCCGATGCGTCGCATCCCGCGTTCTCGAAAATCTTCGTGCAGACCGAAGCCGTGGCTGATGGTGATGGAATCCTGCTGGGAAGGCGCCGCAAGCGCACCGGCAAAGATCCGGACGTGTGGGCCGCGCACTTCGTAGCCGGTGACGGCCACGACGCTGGGGCGTTCAACTTCGAAACCGATCGCGCGCGTTTTATCGGGCGCGGTCGGACGCTGCGTAACGCTCTTGCGATGCAGGGTGCGTCGCTGTCGAACACTTCCGGCACCGTGCTCGATCCGATCTTCAGCATCCGCCGCCGTGTCAGCGTCGCCCCCGGCGCGCGTGCGTGTGTTGCATTCTGGACCGTGGCGGCTGACTCGCGCGCCGGCGTGCTTGCACACTGCGAACCACTGCGCTCACTCGATGCGCCAGAACGCACGCTGGAGGCGGCAGCCAGGCATGCCTTGAATGAACATGCGCGCCTCGGCATCGGCGGCGAGCAGGCCGAGGCTTTTCAGCGACTTTTTAGTCCGTTGCTGTACGCCGATCCCGCCTGGCGCCCATCGCCCGTCGTGCTCGAGCGTGCGAGCGGCGGCGCGCCGGTGCTATGGGCCGCTGGTATATCCGGCGATCGGCCGATCGTGCTGGTGCGCATCGGCAGAGATGGCGTCATCGAACGTGTGAAGGATGTGCTGAAAGCGCAGGAATATTGGCGCTCGAAGCGACTCGGCGTCGACGTGGTGATTTTGAACACCGCCGCCAAGCGCACAGCAGGCCGTCTTCGATCGAAACTGCAAGCGTTGCTGCAGACGCAGACACGCGAGTTCGAGGCGGACTCCGACGGCGCCAAGGCCGGTGTGTTCGCATTGTGCGACAGCAAAATCTCGGATGCGCTGCGTGACGGGCTCTTGGCTGCGGCGCGCGTCGTTCTATACGCTGACGACGATGAGCGCAATGCTGCCGCCTCGCCCGGCGGCGAGAGCCGCCAGGCGACCGCAGCGCTCAATCCGGTTGCCACGACGAGCTCGCGCAGTACACACGGCACGACCACTCGCGCAGCGACCGCCGCCGCGGAGCCGCTCGAGTTCTACAACGGCATCGGCGGTTTCACGCAAGGCGGGCACGAGTATGCAATCACGCTTGACAACGACCGCTCCACGCCGATGCCGTGGATCAATGTCATTTCCAATCCGTCGTTCGGATTCATCGTGTCCGCTGAAGGCGGCGGTTACACATGGTCGGTCAACAGCCAGCAGAATCCGCTGACGCCGTGGCCGAACGATCCGGTCAGCGACACGCCGCACGAAGTCATCTATCTGCGCGACGAAGAAAGCGGCGAGACGTGGAGTGCCACCG
>JBGTEW010000398.1:0-4842 GCA_041747615.1 Burkholderiaceae bacterium
TCAAGGTCGTGCTTGAGCAGCCGGGCGGCGCGACTACCCCCTATGCCGAGTGGCTGGGCGCAGGAGTCGTGGCGCAAGCGCACCAGGTCGGTGCGGCGTGCGGCACGGTGATCGGACTAGTGATCGTGTTGGCCGACGCGAAGTCGCGAGCCAATCAGCAGAGAAGACAGCAGTAGCAACTGCCAGAACGGCAGCGCACCACCACCACTGGACGGCGCGCTAGCTGAACCGCCGCTGACCGTAAGGACGGCCGGAGGGCTGGTCGTCGAGCCGAACGCGTTCGTCATCACCACCGCGAACGCAACGTTGTTATCGGTCGCCGCGAGAACACCGGTGGTGTAGGTCGCACTGGTGGCCCCGGGAATGCCGGCACCGGCGCGCGTCCATTGATAGCTGGTGGCGCCGACCGCGTCGACGGTGAACGTCGCCGTTGCTCCGGCGGCAGCTGCGACTGCGGCTGGCGGAGTTACGATAAACGGCGGTCCTGCAGCCTGCAGCGAGCGGGTGGCGTCCAGCATGCCGGCGCCGCAACGACCGGAGAACGGACGGTTCACAGCGCCGCACGAACTGAACTCAGGAAACGGACGCGCGCCCGCTTCGATTGCGCTCTTGATTTGAGCCGGCGTTACGTTCGGCGTCTTCGACTTGATCAGCGCAGCCACACCGGCAACCTGGGCCGCGGCCGCGCTGGTGCCGATCTTTCTGCTGTAAATCCCGGGGGCTAGTGGTCCCGCTGCACCCGTGGGGGTGGTCGACCAGATGTGAAACCCGTCCCATGTCGCATCATCTATAAAGCCGGTTCCCAGGCTTGCCGGCGGGCCGCCTCCTGGCGCGCTGATGCTTGGATTCGGACCCGCCCCGCCCGCCGGGCCGATGTTTGAATAAGAGGAGTTCTCACCGTTAATCGCGTGCGCCGTCACGCTGATCACGCCAGTGCAGTTAGCTGGCGCGCTGATGCCATCGAGGCTGCCTTCGTTGCCGGCGGCGGCGACCACTACTGCTCCTGCTGCTGTGGCCGCGTTGATAGCCGCCTGCAGTGTTTGACTGCATGGCTCGCCTGCCTTGCCGCCTGCACCTACGAGAATCACTTGCGCGGGGTTTGCGTTGGTTGGAGGAATCGGCGCTGTGGGCACCGCCAGCCCCGCCGACCAGAGAATTGCGTCTGCAACGTCGGTCATCGCTCCGCCGCAACGCCCGAGCGCGCGAACTGGTACTACCCGGATGTTCTCCCATCCGATGCCGGCCATGCCAGTGGTGTTGTTGGTCGTGGCCGCAACAATGCCGGCGCTATGCGTACCGTGCCAGCTGCTTGGCGCATTAACGTTCAATTGATTGGGCGTGTTGTCGTTACACAGGGGGTCGTTTCGCTGCGCAGCGGTTATCGCGTCGCCGGTATCAACCGGCTGATTGTCGCGACCCGCCGGTGTGTCATTGGCGACAAAGTTGAGGTTTGCGGCGAATCCCAGCGCGTCGGCAGAAATGAAGTCGTAACCGGGAAGGAAGCGACCGCCCGGCGTGTACGTGGTAGCACTGAACGGTTGATTGTTCAACTCCGGATGATTGACGATCCCGGTATCGACGATCGCGACGACCACCGAGGCGGCGCCTTTGGTGATGTCCCACGCGGCAGGAAGGTTCGCGCCGCCGACGGCGGCCGTTGTCTTCGGCGGCCCGGGCATGTTGTTCACGACCGTGGTGCCGGTGTAATCCGCGGTCGGCGGATACAGATACCACTGCTTCAGCAGAAACTCGGGTTCGTCGGGCACAGCGAAAGGTTTCATCACGACGTCCGGCTCGGCATACTCGACTGCCGGGTCGGCCGCCAGACGCGCCGCGACTGCGCGTGCGTCGGTTAACGCGAGCGGGGCGTCGAGGGTCATCAGCGCGGTCGCTTCGCTCATCGCGCGCACTGACTTGATGCCGACTCCCAATTTGGCGGGCATCGCCCGTGCATACGCCACCCCGCTCTGCGCCTGCGCCAGGCCTGATGACGCACGAAACTTGACGACGATGCTGCCTACGACCTGCTCCGGCAATGCCGCTTCCGTCGCCGGCAGGCCCATCAGCGCCGCCTGCTTGGCATTGAGCTTTAGCGGCGGCGATTGAGCAATCGAGGGCAACGAAGACAACGCAATGCTTCCGACTGCAGCCACTGCACTTAGTCCGGTAACAAGACGCAACACGGTCATTCCTCTCGCAAAGTTCGTGCTCTCGCAAGAGCGGTTGGACTCGCAATCTTGAATGCGCGGCGAGCCCGCAATCGCTCGATTAACACCGGGATGCGGTGCATGCGACCCTGGAAAAAGCTTACGTGATAACGCGCGCTGGGAGACTCACGCGACGGTCAGCCGAAAGGTGTACCCCACCGCCATGCCCCAGCTAAGCCGAACATCCGGCAGCACGCCGCTCGCTTGGTAACGCGGAGCGACGCGGCGTGCGCGGGTCAAACTGCGCGGCGACCGCCGCGGACTCGCGCGGCCAGCGACAGTGCGCCGAGCAGTACCAACTGCCAAAGAGGCAGCGCACCACCGCCACCTCCGCCGCCAGTCGGCGGTGGTGCACCAGCGGGAGCTGGCGGGGGCGACGGAGCGACGGTGAGCGTAGCCGATGCGCTGGTAGCGGTACCAAGAGCGTTGGTCATCACAACAGAGTATGTCGACCCGTTATCAGCAGCAATCGTCAGCGCCGGCGTCGTGTACGACGCTGCGTTGGCGCCTGCAATCGGGCTGCCGTTACGCTGCCATTGATACGCGATCGGTCCAGCGCCGGTAACGTCTACCGAGAAGGTCGCTGTCTGTCCTTCGAACGCCGATGTATTCGCCGGTGACGCGAATAGCACCAGCGGCGCCACCAGTGCCGCGGCGCGCACGGCGGCATTGGCATCGAGCAATCCAGGCCCGCACTGGCCCGCGAGTCCCTGTCCGGGAGCGCAGGCACCGCCGGCAGGATGCGGTCGCACATTGTTGACGATGAAGTTGCGAATCGACGCCGGCGATGCGCTCGGAATCATCGACTTGATCAGCGCCGCAACACCGGCGACTTGTGGAGTGGCTGCGCTGGTACCGGTGAACCCAGAATACGCCGGGCCGACACGCGGCGGACTGGAGCTATCACCGCTGCTCGGACCCGTGTTGCCGAACAATATCGTCGACCATATGTAATAGCCGAACCAGTTCGGGTTGTCAGTCGGGCCGGCTGCGCCCAGGAAAGCGGGACTACCGCCGCCTGGTGAGCTGATCGTCGGTTGCGGGCCCACCCCCATCGCCGCGCCGACATTGGCGTAATCGGCATTTTCGCCGTTGATGGTGTGCGCAGTCACTGCAATGACACCAGTGCAACTCGCGGGCGAAGAAATGCCGACTGCGCCATCATTACCGGTCGCTGCAACTACAACGGCACCAGCAGCAATCGCCGCATTGACCGCGCCCTGCATCGCGGCGTCGCATGCCACGGTCGGACCGCTGCCCAGGCTCAGGTTGATTACTTGCGCCGGCGTGGGGTTGGCCGGCACATTCGGTACCGACAATCCCGCCGCCCAGCGAATCGCCTCCGCAATGTCTGACAGCGATCCGCCGCACTTGCCCAGCGCACGCACAGGAAGAATTCGAACGTTCCAGCCGATGCCGGCAATACCGGTTGCGTTGTTCGCCGTCGCAGCGGCAACACCAGCCATATGGCTGCCGTGCCAGCTGCTGTTCTGCGGTCCGGCTTGGCCGTCGTCGCATTGCGTCGGGTACAGCGCTTCTTCGTTGGTCGTCACCCAGTCGCCGGGATCGGACGGATCGGCATCGCGACCATTCCCATCATTGGCAACGAAAAGTGCAGGCAGTGTCCCGGCACCCACATTTTCGGAAATGAAGTCATAGCCAGCGAGGAAACGGCCGGCCGGAATGTATGTATCGCCGGCAGGCGAGCTATTCAAATCGGGATGGTTCACGATTCCGGTATCGATGATCGCTACCACGGCACTGCTGTGGCCCGTGGTCACATCCCACGCAAGCGGAAGGTTGGCGCCACCTGTTGTTGTCGCTGCCAGCGTGCCACCACCGGTGAGCTCGCCGGTGTACGTAGAAGTCGGCGCAAACAGGTTCCATTGCCACTGGCTGAAGCGCACCTCATTCGGCGTCGCGAGTTTCTTCAGCATGATGTCCGGCTCCGCATATTCGACCGATGCGTCGCTCTGCAGGCGTGCGGCAATGACTTTCGCTTGCGACAACGGCATTGCTGTGTCCAAGGCAAGCAGCGTCTCGTTGCCAGCCATGGCGCGCAACGACTTCATGCCGACTCCGGCGGTCGCCGACAGCGCTTGCACGCGCGAAGCCGACATTGGCCGCACCAATTCGCTCGCGGTCGGAGTGCGCAGCTTGACGATCAGCCGCGACACCATTTGCTCTGGCGCTGCGGAGCTCGTATATGGCACGCCGTTTAGCGCCGCCTGCTTGGCGGTCATCCTCCCGCTCGTATTCGCAGTCGACGCAGGCAACGCAACGGCGACACCGGCAACCAGAGCGCATGTCAGGCCAAGCAGTGGACGATTCACGGGGAATTCCTTCAGACGGCTCGATCGGCTGTTATTGACTCTTCATCATCGAATCAAGTTCGACGTAGTGAAAAGCGCCTGAGGCGCGCAGGCGTTCTATTAATTGCGGAACTTCGCCGCGCTGCGCCGGCGCCGTCAGGTGAACGATGTGCGCGTCGCCCGCCATCGGGCGCACATATCTGACACCGGCCCTTTCGCCGAGGGAAGCAGGTAAGTGCCAGGGCGCGACACGAAATCCAGAGCAAGTTCCCCGGAGCGAAGCACGAGAATTTCGTTGGATTCCCGATCGAACTGCACGGGAT
>JBGTEW010000399.1:0-4436 GCA_041747615.1 Burkholderiaceae bacterium
CCATCCTGTTCTTCGAGGCGCTTGCGAAACTCATCCATCAGCTTGTCCCAGCCGAGCTTTTCGAGCTTCGCGATTTCTTCGGGCGAGAACGTTCGCTCGAGCATCTGTTTGAACCACTCGTCGGGAATTTCCTTCGCGAAGTCGATCGCGGTCTGCACGCCGCGGAAGTACTCGCCAAACGCGCAGTCGAAGCGGTCGAACTGCGTCTCGTCCTTGACCAGAGCGGAGCGAGACAGGTAATAGAAGTCGTCGATCGATGGGCCGATGACGCCACGCTTCAGCGCGTCGAGCAGCGTCAGCAACTCGTTGATCGACACTTTCAACTTCGCCTGGCGCAGGTGGAAGAAGAAGTCAATCAGCATGTCGCATCACCCGTAACTTTAAGTGGCGCTTCACGTCCGGCCATTCAGCCGCAAGGATGCTGTAGATAACGGTGTCGCGTACGGTGCCGTCGCGGCGCGGATGATGGTGGCGGATCACCCCATCTTTCTTCGCACCCAGCGCTTCAATCGCGCGTTGCGAGCGAAAGTTGAAGTTGTCGGTGCGCAACCCAACGACCGCGCATCCAAGCGTCTCAAACGCGTGCGTCATCAACAGGAGTTTGCACGCGGTGTTGACGCGGGTCCGCTGCCAGCGCTGCCCGTACCACGTGTAACCGATCTCGACGCGGTCGGCTGCCGGCACGATGTCGTGATAGCGCGTGCTGCCGACGACGCGCTCTGCGGAAAGATCGCGTACCGCCCACGGCAGCATGTGGCCCGCCTGCTGGCCAGCGAGTGCCGTGTCGATGTACTCGCTCGATTCTGCCGGTTCCGGCACCGACGTGAACCAGAGTTTCCAAAGCTCGCCATCGGCGGCCGCAGCGGCGAGTTCGTCCCGATGCGAGGGCGCAAGCGGTTCGAGCCGCACGCCGTGCCCTTCGAGCGTCACCGGCGCTAGTTCCAACATCAAGCCGCCGTGTCAGCGGTTCTGGCGCGCCATGAATACCAGGCGCTCGAATAAATGCATGTCCTGCTCGTTCTTCAGCAGCGCGCCGGCCAGCGGCGGTACGACCAGCTTCTCGTCTTTCGAGCGCAGTGCGTCGGGCGGAATCTGCTCAGCCACCAGCAGCTTCAGCCAGTCGAGCAGCTCGGATGTCGAAGGCTTCTTCTTCAGGCCGGGCAGGTCGCGCGTGCCGAAGAAGACCGACAACGCGTTTTGCAGCAGCTCCTTGCGCAGCTTTGGAAAGTGCACGTCGACGATCGACTGCATCGTTTCCTTGTCGGGAAACTTGATGTAGTGAAAGAAGCAGCGGCGCAAAAATGCGTCGGGCAGTTCCTTCTCGTTGTTCGACGTGATGACCACGAGCGGCCGGTGCCGCGCCTGCACGGTCTGCCTTGTTTCGTAGACGAAGAACTCCATCCGGTCCAGCTCGCGCAGCAGATCGTTTGGAAACTCGATGTCCGCCTTGTCGATCTCGTCAATCAACAGCACGCTCGTCTGCTCGGACTCGAACGCCTGCCACAGCACGCCCTTGACGATGTAGTTTGAGATGTCCTGGACGCGCGCCGATCCGACAAAATCAGCGAGCTGTGAGTCGCGCAGCCGCGAAACGGCGTCATATTCGTACAGTCCCTGCTGCGCCTTGGTGGTTGACTTGATATGCCACGCCAGCAGCGGCATGCCGAGCGCGCGCGCCACTTCTTCCGCCAGCATCGTCTTGCCGGTGCCCGGTTCCCCCTTGATCAGCAGAGGTCGCTGCAGCGTCAGTGCCGCATTGACCGCAAGTTTGAGGTCGTCGGTGGCGACGTAGGTGGCGGAGCCTTCAAAGCGGGGCATTGGCGCGGAACATCGAGGCGTGCAGGAGTGAATCGAGTATACCGAGGGAACACTGCGCACTTGGTGGCGGCACAATCGCTCCGCTACAATCGCGCGCTGCTTGTCATCAGAACGCTTCCCGTATGAAGTTTTTTACGTCGTTGTTGTCCATTTGCGCTGTGGCGTTTGCGCACACAACAATTGCTCAGGAAAAGGCCGCAGGGCCTGCGTCGGCTGCACCGGTATCGATGTGCATTGGCTGCCATTCGATTCCCGGCTATCAATCCTCGTTTCCGCAGGTCTATCGCGTGCCGAAGATCGGCGGCCAGACTCCGCAGTACATCGAGGCGGCATTGAAGGCGTACCGGGCGGGATCGCGCAATCATCCGTCGATGACAGGCATCGCCAAGGGGCTTTCGGACCAGGATATCTCCGCGTTGGCCGCCTATTACTCGGCGCGTGGAAACGCTGCCCCCGGATTGGCGGTGGTGAAATGAGACGCGCACTGCTCGCGTGCCTGGCGATCGTGGCGACGCTGCCGGTGGCGGCACAGGATGCGAAGAAGGGTGAAGAGCTGGCGCAGCAAGTCTGCGCTGCCTGCCACGGCAAGGACTTCGCTAGCGGAATCGATCCGACCTATCCGACACTGGCCGGACAGTACGCGGACTATCTCGAAAAGGTGCTGCGCGATTACAAATCCGGCGCACGCAAAAACCCGATCATGAACGGCATCGCGCAGCCGCTTTCCCCCGCCGATATCCGCAATCTGTCGACCTATCTGTCGAACTTGTCGGGGCCGCTCAGCAATCAGCGGCGCTAGCTCTCAGTAGCGCGCCGCTGCAGGCAGTCCAGATAGCGCGCACTCATCTCGTCTGCGGGTAACGCGGCACCGGCGCGCTGCGCGCTCCATACCGCTTCGCCCAGGCATTCCATCACGTCGTGCACCGCTGCATGTTCGTCGCCGCGGCGCGCGACGAGCGTGCGAAATACTGCGCGAATGCCCGGCGGCTGGTCGATCGACAGCTGTTCGGCGATCGCGAGATGCATCGACATGTGCAGGAACGGATTGGTCCGACCATCTTCTACCGTGTACTCGCGCGCGAGCGCAGCCTGAAGGTCATCGAATTCAGAGTGATATTCAGGATGCTTGAGCATCCAGTCGAGTGCCACCGCTTCCAACGGCGACAGCACGGTCCCGTCGCGGTGCTTGCGCCACGTGTCACAGAAGAAACTGCGGACGGCGTCCTTCGATGGGTTGAACATCACGGTGACGGCGGTGCGACGCTCTTGCGACGGTACTCGCACCACTGCACGACCGGACAGCGCCAGCACTCGGGCACGCGTGCCTTGCAGATATAGCGCCCGTGCAGAATCAGCCAGTGATGCGCGTCTTTCTTGAACTCGTCCGGTGTGAACTTCAGCAGCCGGCGCTCGACGTCTTCAACCTTGACTCCCGAGGCCAGGTTGGTGCGGTTGGCGACTCTGAAGATGTGAGTATCCACGGCGATCGTCGGTTCGCCGAACGCCGTGTTCAGCACTACGTTCGCGGTCTTGCGACCCACTCCGGGCAACGCTTCGAGCTCGTCACGGTTGCGCGGCACCTGGCCGCCGTGCCGCTCGACGAGAATCTGCGACAGGCGCAGCACGTTGGCGGCCTTGGTTCGATACAGGCCGATCGTGCGGATGTGCTCTGTCAGGCGATCGATGCCGAGCTTGAGCATTGCGGCCGGCGTGTTCGCTGCCTTGAACAGTGCGCGGGTAGCTGCATTGACGCTCTTGTCGGTGGCCTGCGCCGACAGTACGACTGCAACCAGTAGCTCGAACGGAGTCGAGTAGGCAAGCTCGGTGGTCGGATGTGGATTAAGCGCGCGCAACGCTTGATAGATCGCGCGGCGCTTGACAGGGTTCATTGCGCGATCGTGGCCCGCCGCTGTCTGGCACGTTCGACGGCCGCCGCGACGGTCGTGTGCATGTGCTGAGTGGCAGGAGTTTCCGTTGCCGTCTGCTCGGAGGCCATGCGCTGACGCTCGCGACGCGCGTGAAAGCGGCCGCGTGCTGCCTGTGCGTCGCTTGCGGTCCATGTCCGCGCAGGCTGGACCGGCACCATGGCGATGCAATCCATCGGGCACGGCGGCAGACATAAATCGCACCCGGTGCAGTATGACGCGATGACCGTATGCATGCGTTTGTTTGCGCCGACGATTGCGTCGACCGGGCATGCAGGAATGCAGAGCATGCACCCGATGCAAAGACTTTCGTCGATCATCGCCACCTTCAGCGGCTGCTCAACACCGTTCGCGGGATTTAGCGGCTGCAATGGGCGATTCGTCAGTCTTGCGAGTTGGCTTATGCCGGCGGCGGCACCGGGTGGGCACTGGTTGATCTCAGCGGCGTCCGCTGCGATCGCTTCAGCGTAAGGGCGGCAGCCATCGTAGCCGCACTTCGTGCATTGCGTTTGCGGCAAGACCGCGTCGATCCGATCGGCGAGCGAGATTGGCACTAGTGGACTGTAACGCTTGTTTCGGGAGTAATTCTTCTTGCTGAGTCGAAGTACTTCCATTTGACAGGTTTGGGTTGTTGGTTATAGCGACGGATGTATCGCATGAGTTTGCGTTTGAGGTCAGGCACGGAAGTGAAGA
>JBGTEW010000400.1:0-8791 GCA_041747615.1 Burkholderiaceae bacterium
ACGCAAGATCCGCTTGCGAATCATCGCAACCAGTTCGCGCTGCCGGAGGGCGTGATCTACCTCGACGGCAACTCGCTCGGCGCGTTGCCGCACGCCACTCGCACGCGCGTGCAGGGTGTCGTGGCGAAGGAATGGGGCGACGGCCTCATTCGCTCGTGGAATGCGGCGAACTGGATCGACCTGCCGCGCCGGGTCGGCGCCAAGATCGCGCAGTTGATCGGCGCCGAATCGCACGAAGTGATCTGCGCCGACTCGACCTCCATCAATCTGTTCAAGGTACTCGCGACCGCATTGCGGCTGCAGGCTTCGTCGCGCGACCGGAAAGTGATCGTGTCGGAGCGAACCAACTTTCCGACCGATCTGTACGTTGCGCAGGGCCTGGTCGATCTGCTCGGGCAGGGTCACTCGTTGCAACTGGTCGAGTTCGACGAGGCCGCCGCCGCGATCGACGAGCGCACGGCAGTCGTCATGCTGACTCACGTGAACTTCAAGACCGGGGCCATGCACGACACGCCCGCGCTCACCGGGCGCGCGCACGAGGCCGGTGCCCTCATGGTGTGGGATCTGTCGCACTCGGCCGGCGCGTTACCGGTAACGCTGAACAAAGCCGACGCCGACATTGCGGTCGGTTGCGGCTACAAGTATCTGAACGGCGGCCCGGGCGCACCGGCATTCGTGTTCGCCGCCGGGCGGCACTTGTCTGCGATGGCCAACGAACCGTTCGCACAGCCGCTCGCCGGATGGCTCGGCCACCGCGCGCCGTTCGAATTCGATCCCGACTATCGGCCCGCTATGTCGATCGATCGCTTCGCTGTCGGCACGCCGTCGATTCTCGGACTCTCCGCGCTCGAAGTCGGCGTGGATACCGTGCTCGCGGCCGGGATCGACGCACTGCGTGCGAAGTCGATCGCGCTGACGGAGCTATTCATTCGCATCGTCGAAGCGCAATGCCATGGCGTGGCATTAGAGTCGCCGCGTAACGTCCAGCATCGCGGCAGCCAGGTCTGCTTTTCTCACCCACACGCATACGCGGTGATGCAGGCAATGATCGCGCGCGGCGTGATCGGCGATTTCCGTGCACCGGACATCCTGCGCTTCGGTTTCGCACCGCTTTACGTTCGCTACGCGGACGTCTGGGACGCGGCCAAATGCCTGCATGAGGTGATCGCAGGCAGCGAGTGGCAGCGCGACGAGTTTCATCTGAAGGCGGCGGTGACGTGAACACGCGAACCGACATGCGATATGGAGACTATCTCGCGCTCGACTCGATTCTGAACGCGCAGCATCCACGATCGTCCGATCCGAACGAGCTGCTGTTCATCATCCAGCACCAGACCAGCGAACTGTGGATGAAGCTCGCGCTGCATGAACTGCGAGCGGCGCGCGACGCGATTCGCGTGGACGATCTGCCGCCGGCGTTCAAGATGCTGGCGCGAGTGTCACGCATCCTTGAACAACTGGTGCACGCGTGGGACGTGCTGGCGACGATGACGCCGAGCGAGTACACCGCGATCCGTCCGTTCCTCGGCAGCAGCTCAGGATTCCAGTCGTGGCAGTATCGCGAGATCGAATTCGTGCTCGGCAACAAGTCGCCCGAGATGCTGAAACCGCACGAACAGACCGCCGTTCATGCTGTGCTGCAAAGCGCTCTCGATACGCCTTCGCTGTATGACGAGGCGATCCGTCTTCTGGCCCGCCGCGGCTTTGCGATTGATGCAGCGCTGGCGCTGCGTGATGTTCGCGAACCATACCAGTCCGACGCGTCGGTTGAGCAGGCGTGGCTCGCGGTCTACCGAGCGCCGCGCGAACATTGGCAGTTGTATGAACTCGCCGAAGAACTCGTCGATCTCGAGGACGCGTTCCGCCTATGGCGCTTCCGCCATGTCACGACGGTCGAGCGCATCATCGGCTTCAAGACCGGCACCGGCGGAACCAGCGGCGTCGGTTATTTGCGCAAGATGCTCGACACTGTGTTATTCCCCGAACTATGGAAGGTGAGGACTGATCTGTGAGGCGCGACCTATGAACATACTGCATCCTGCAGGCTGGCCCAGGCCCCGTGGTTTCGCCAACGGCATCGCTGCGCGCGGCACCGTGATATCGGTCGCCGGGCAGATCGGCTGGAACGCACAGGGCGTGTTCGAAACCGACGACCTGGTCGGCCAGGTGCGGCAGGCACTGTCCAACGTGCTCGCCGTATTGGCAGAAGCTAACGCGGGCCCGCACCATATCGTTCGAATGACGTGGTACCTGCTGAGCCGCGACGAGTACGTGGCGCGGCTTGGTGAAATAGGTGCCGTCTACCGCGAGCTGATGACCAATGGCACTGCGCACTACCCGGCAATGACTGCCGTGCAGGTCGCCGCTCTGATCGAGCCGCAAGCGAAGGTGGAGGTCGAAGTCACCGCCGTTGTTCCCAACGAGGAATAGGGACCTGGGCGCCAGCAAAGCCAACGGGTTCGTTGGCCGCGCGTGGGAACGCAGGTTGCTTAACCGGTACCAGCGCGGCGGCGCTCGACGCTAATCGGCAGGTAACTTTTTATCCACCTCGCCGCCCCGCGCCTTGAAAGGTCGGCATGCGACGCGAGCTTTTCTTGATGGCAACAGCAGCCATTTCGGGCTTGATGGCCTCGGCCGTTGCATTTGCCCAACCGCATGCCAATGGCCCAGCCTTGAGTGCGGGTTTGCCCGACTTGAAGATCGATCGGCGCATGTTGGCGGGACCGCTGCCGGGTTCGCTTTCCACCCTGCCTCGCGTCGTCCGGCAGGATGGGGTCTCGATGATCGATCAGCCGCGCGAGATCAGTCTGGTCGGCTCGGCCGTGATGGTCGAAGTGGCCCGGCTGACGCCCGACGGCAAGTATGTGCGGCCGCGCCTGTTCGTCGGGAGACAATCCCACGAACTGAAGACGTGGATGTCTTCGATCGGCATCGACGCCGAGCGCTGCATGTTGCCGATGATCCGCGGCCGCCTGAAGCGCAACTCACACAATGGCGACGTGGGCGCGACAGTATACGTCTCCGCGCGCTGTACGTTTTACTGACGTCATCACTTCAGCGTGGCCAGATGCTGACCGGCCAGCGACTATGCGATGACCGCTAACAACGACGACCTTTTCAAGCACCCTTCTTCAAGCGGGCGCCCATCTGCGAAAGGTCGTGACCGCCGCTGATCGCATTCGACAGGTAATGAACCGTGATCTCCAGTTCGTCGTGATTGCACCAATAGTCATCGATCAGGCCGTAGCTGGAATAAACGGATCGATTGAATCCATCTTCGATGTCGTTAAACCAGATCACCGTGAGACCAATGAGCCCAGCGGCCCAGAAGCCGCCGCCGGCATCGCCATACGGGTGATGCTGCCATTTCTCGGGCTCAATTCGAATAGCGTTCCATAGACGCTGGTTCGCCGGAGTCATGCGCACGTAGCCCTGATTGATTCGAGCCAACAATGCAGGCTCAGAGATGGGTTCCCAGTTCACCATGCTTGGATACCAAACCGTCTAAGCAGCTCGGCGCGGCGCCGCTCTGGCCCCCCGTCCACTCGAGCGAGTCGCTGGCGGTCGTTCGCCCTTCACCAGACGAATGCGCACCTTGTAACCGAGCGCCTTTGCATACCTCTGCAAAGTAGCAATTGACGGCGAGTGCCTCGGCTCGGCCGACTCCAGGCGGGCGATTGCAGATTGAGTGGTACCAATCCGGGCTGCCACTTCAGCTTGCGTGAGTCCGGCTTCGGCGCGAGCCTTGAGAACTTCATCGAGGAAGGCGAATTCCTCATCGAGTTCCTTGTAAGCCTTCTTTACGCCCGGACGTGCGAGCGCATGCGTCTTGAATCGCTTCAACGTACTGGTCATCTTTCACTTCCTTCATCTCTGTGTCGCGATCTGTAGTTCCTTACGGGGCGTCTTATCCGTCTTCTTGACGAACTGATGCAGAAACACGATGCGGCGGTCTATGACGGTACAATAAAAGATCCTCGCGATTCCCTCCGCCGCCTTAAGCCGAAGCTCAAACAGCCCACCGCCCATTGCCCGGGTGTGGGGCGTCCCCAGATCCGGACCGAATGTCTCCATTTTTTCGGCACATCTCAAGAACCGAGCCACGAAGCATGCCGGCAGAGCAAGTATGTCGTTCTCAACGCGCCGGCTGTAGAACGTGACGGTCCAGATCATGGTGTAATATAGCAAAAATGCTATGTGCCTCCCAAGAGAAAGTAGCCGCCGGCGCGAGCATGGCGCGGTCGCACCCGGCCGCCGCAGCGTTAACGCGCACTCATTACCGGACCTGGGGAACGGATGTCAACCGGTTGACCGTTTATCTAATTAGATAGATACTGCCCGGCGATGAAGGAACTGCGCTTCATTGGCACCAGTCTGAATAACTTGTCGCGGTTCCCGGCGGAGGCGAGGCGCGCCGCAGGATTTGAACTCTGGCAAGTTCAGAATGGGCTCGATCCATCGGATTGGAAGCCGCTGAACAGCGTAGGAATTGGTGTACGTGAGATTCGGATTCATGTTGGCGGAGCTTGGCGCGTGCTGTACTTGGCCAAGTTCGCAGAAGCAGTTTATGTGCTGCACGCCTTCGGCAAGAAGACACAACAGACGCCGCAATCCGACCTCGAGTTGGCAGCAAAGCGGTACAAAGAGATTGCGAAGAAATGAAATCCAGGATCACTAAATCGTCCGGCAATGTGTTTGTCGACCTCGGCTTCCCGCCCGATGAGGTCGCCGTACTGACGCTGCGCGCCGAGCTGATGGTGGCGTTGCGCAAGTTGATTGCAGCCAAGGGCTGGACACAAGTGCAGGCTGCAGAAGAACTTGGCGTGACGCAGTCGCGCGTGTCGGACCTGGTGCGTGGCAAACATGACAAGTTCAGCCTCGACATGCTGGTAACGCTTGCCGCGCGAGCCGGGCACACAGTCAAGCTGCGGCTAGCCGCGTGATCGCACTGACCGCCTCGACCGTGCGCTATCGACCGAAAGGAGAATCAGCGGCGCTTAGGAAGTATCGGCCGACCCAGCACGGGTCGCGTGCCAAACTCCGGCTTGCTCGCGCCATCGCGCTTGATCAGATCCAACGCGGTTTGCACCGCCGTTTCAAGCTGCCGATCTTTTTGCGCGCCAGCATCCTGCGGAGCGTTGTCAATCTCGATGTCGGGATCGGTCCCGTAGTTCTCGACACCCCAGCCGACGTCCTTGAACCAGAACGAGTACTCGGGCTGCGTGGTTTGCGTGCCGTCGACCAGCGCGTGACGCGGGTTGATGCCGATGACGCCGCCCCAGGTGCGGGTGCCGACCAGCGGTCCGATCTTCATCAGCTTGAAGCCGTGCGAAAAAATGTCGCCGTCCGAGCCTGAGTGCTCGTTGGTCAGCGCAACCACCGGACCGGCGACTGCTTGATCCGGATATGACTCCGGCTTGCTCCAGCGCGCCATTGCGTAGCCGATCCGCCGTCGTGCCACTTTTTCAAGCAGCAGTTGCGACACGTGGCCGCCGCGGTTGTATCGAACGTCGACGATCAGTCCGTCGCGTTCGCATTCGGCGCCAAAGTAGCGGTGAAACTCCGCGAAGCCTGCCGCCATCATGTCGGGAAGATGGAAGTAACCCACGCGGCCCTCAGACCGCTCGTGAACGAACGCGCGATTGCACTCGACCCACTCGCGGTAGCGGGCTGGCACTTCGTCCCTGAGCGTGGCCACGACCACCGTGCGCGACGCAGAACCAGACGCCAGCGTCAGCTCGACCTTGCTGTCCGCCTGATGAACCAGCAGCGCCTGCGGCGGGCGCTCACGCGAAACGCGCTGGCCGTTGACGGCAACGATGCGCTCGCCGACCTTCGCCTCGACTCCGACCGCGTTCAACGGAGAATCGGCGCCGGCATCCCACGCATCGCCGTTGACGATGCGGGTAATTTCATAACTTTGGTCGTCCGGCACGAAACGAAACTCGGCGCCCAGATAGCCGAGCGCGACCGATGGCGGACGTCGATGGTCGCCTCCCATCTCGTAGGCATGCGAGGTGCCGAGCTCGCCCTGCATCTCCCAGATCAGATCCGACAGTTCACCGCGCGTGGAAACGCGCTCGAGCAACGGCTCGTACTGCGCGTACACCGAATTCCAGTCGGTGCCGGACATGTCGGGAACCCAGAAGTGATCGCGCTGCATGCGCCACACTTCGCGCAGCATCTGGCGCCATTCGAGACGCGGGTCGACGGACAGGCGGATTCGATTCAGGTCGATCCATCCGGTTTCACGCGACGGCTTGTCGCGTGGACCTTTTTCGTCTCCGTCTTTTTCTTTGGCTCCCTTGCTCGCAGACACGGCACGCAGCCGCTTGCCTTCATGGAACACGAGCGTCGTGCGATCGTCGGACAGCTCGAAGCCGTCAGCCTTGTCCGCCAGACATTCGGTGCGCAGCGTGTCGAGATCGAAGACCTCCAGCTTGCCCTTGCCCTCCTTGTGTCCGCCGCGTCCATGCGCGCCGGCGATCGGCAACACGGTCCAGATCACTTTGTTATCTGCCGCGCCGGCGATCTTTCCGAACAGATTCTCGGGCACCGGAAACGCCGCGATTCGCGCCGCGATTCCTTCGAGGTCAACTCGCTGCGTCATGGCCACCGGGTTCGATTCGCTCGATTCGTCCTTGGGTTTCTGCTTGGCCAAACCCCTCGGCGCTGGGTCGAACGGTGCCGGACCGCGCGCTTGCAGCGCAACCAGATAGGGCCGGCCGGCGCGCGGGAAGCTGAGTTCGAACTGCACGGCGTCGTACACTGGATCAAACGTGCGCGTCGAAAGAAAGTAGAGATAGCGTCCATCCGGATCGAACGAGGGGCAGTAGTCGCGAAACTCGGGTTGCGTCACGAACGTGCTGGTTCGCGTTGCAATCTCATACAGCTTGATTGCGCTGTGCCGATTGCTGGTCCAGTAGGAGTAGGCCAACCAGGCGCCGTCCGCCGACCACGCGAGGTCATCGGTGCGGCCGCACTCGCTGCGGTCGACCAGGCTCAGCGTGTTGGCCTCGAGATCGCCGATGAACACTTCGTTGCGATGGTTGCTGGTCGCCACCCGGCGGCCGCGCGGCGCGGCCTTCATCGCAACGACCCGGCCGATATCCCACGGCAGTTCCCGGCTCGAATTGTTCTCGAACACTTCAACGCGCTCTTCGCCGGAACCGTCGCCAATGGCGACCACAGTCGCACCGTCGTCAAGCCACTGGCTGTGCCGATAACGCACGCCATCCGGCTTGCCGAGCTGCCGCACCGCACCTTCCCACAGCGCGAACGCGAAGATCTTGCCGCGCCCGTCGAGCGCAATACTGTGCCCTGCAGGATGAACGTTGAAGGGGCCGAGATGGTCTTCGGCCTTGACAAACTTGCGCACGGCCTGCGTACGGTGCGAAAGAATCTGGATATCCAGTTGTTGAGTCGTGTCCGTTGCCGGATCAGACAGCCATAGGTCGGCGCCGCATTGATAGACGATCCGTTTGCCGTCCGTGCAGGCGTGCCGTGCGTAGAAACTGTCGTGGTCGCTGTGACGCCTTACATCCGATGCATCGGGCAGACACGAATAAAGATTCGCGACTCCTTCGGCGTCGGAGAGGTAATAGACGCGCCCGTCGAGCCACATCGGGCTGGTGACATTGCCGGCCAATTCATCCATGCGCCGAAACGTTCCGTTGCCCCGCGCGTCGATCCACAGATGTCCGGCGGTGCCTCCCCTGTAACGCTTCCAGCGCGCCGGGTCGGCGGTGTTGCGACCGATGATCTTGACTCCGCCCGGCCCGAGCGCCAGATGATTGACCTGTCCGAGCGGCAGCAACTGCGGCGCACCACCATCCGGATCGAGCGTGTAGGCGCGATAGTTTCGAAAAAATGGCTGACCGTAGGTCGTGACGAACAGAATGTGGCCCTCGGGGGTCCAGCCTCTGACCATCGTGTCCGGGCCAAGCCAGGTCATACGTCGCGCCAGGCCGCCGCTGCTTGGCATCAGATACACCTCGGCGTGCTGCTCGTCGCGGCTGACGAAGGCAATCCACCGGCCGTCGGGCGACAGACACGGAGTCGATGGCTCAGAAAGTCCGGCAGTGAGTCGACGCGCGACGCCGCCTGAAGCGCTGACGTGCCAGAGATCGTCGTCGGTGACGAAGACGATCTTGTCGTCAAGCAGATTCGGGTGGCGCAGGTACGCTTTGTTGTTCATTCACTGGCCAGTCGCCCTGCCTGGATCGAGTGTTACGCCGCCTCCGATCAGCCGGCGGGGCTGCTGAGGTGATCGGCACCCAGCAGCATCGAGCGATGCTCTTTCAGCGAGCTCAGCACCAGTTCCGATAGGCCTTCGCCCGCGTTCTGGTCGACGTGCGCCAGCAGCTCGCGCCGCATACGTGGATCCCAGAATTTGCGGATGTGCGTGGCCACGCCCTGCAGCGCTTCCTCCCGCTCCGGCATCGCCTGAAAGAATTCGCCGATGCGATTGGCGAGATGAACCAGCGTCTTCGGATCCACGCAGCGATGCTCAGTTCGATGAGGATGCAAGCCCGAACCGCTCGGGCGCCGTGTAAGCAACGAAGTCCTCGCGTCGCGCGAAGCCTGCCAGCGCCATCCCCGCCGCTTCAGCGGTGCGGACCGCCAACGCTGTCGGTGCCGACACCGCGACCAGCATCGAGGCGCCGGCCATCGCTGTCTTCTGCACCATCTCAAAACTCGCGCGGCTGGTCACGCAGACGAACCCCTGGCTCGCAACGGTTCCGGCACGCGACATCGCGCCTGCCAGCTTGTCGAGCGCGTTGTGGCGGCC
>JBGTEW010000401.1:0-2466 GCA_041747615.1 Burkholderiaceae bacterium
TTCCAAAGGGCATCTTCGCCAAGGCGAGCGGGGCCATGCTGCGCATGATCGCGTACGGGTCGGAGCTCAACCTCGCACACCCGCCACGGCCGACCGACGTCAAGCAACCGTGGGAACCGGAATGGGCGGTCCGCGTCCGAACCAAGTCCACCGCGATGGCGCAACTCGGTGCCGATGGGCAGCGCATGGGTTCCGGGCGCGGGTCGTCCGGTCGGGCGGCCGCCGAGGGCGCCCCGACACCTTCTGCTGAAGCGAAGAAAGACGAGCAGAAAGCGCCGAGCGCGGTCGATGTCCTGCGCGGCATCCTTGGCCGCTAGCGGACCGTATTGCCCCGCGCCAGCGCAGAGATCCGAGTGCCTGCCCGGGAGTACCTGCGGCGGATCCTGACTGCGCGCGTCTACGACGTTGCGATCGAGTCGCCGCTGGAAGCGGCGCCGGGCCTGTCGTTGCGGCTGGGCAACCGGGTCCTGCTGAAGCGGGAGGACCTGCAGCCGATCAAGAGCTTCAAGCTGCGCGGCGCGTACAACAAGATGGCGCAGCTCTCGCGCGAGCAGTTGAAGCGCGGAGTCATTGCGGCGTCAGCGGGCAATCACGCGCAGGGCGTAGCGCTGGCCGCGCAGAAACTCGACTGCGGCGCGCTGATCGTGATGCCGGTCACGACGCCCGAGGTCAAAGTCGATGCCGTGCGCGCGCGGGGTGTCGAGGTTGTGCTGTTCGGCGATTCATACTCGGACGCTTACGCGCATGCGATGAAGCTGCAGCGCAAACGCAAGTTGACTTTCGTGCATCCGTTCGACGACCCCGATGTGATCGCAGGGCAAGGCACGATCGCAATGGAGATTTTGCGCCAGCATCATCCGGTAGAGCATGGGCCGATTTATGCGGTGTTCGCCGCAATCGGCGGCGGTGGCTTGATCGCGGGAGTGGCCGCCTACATCAAGGCCCTCGCGCCGAATGTCAAGGTAATCGGTGTACAGGCGACCGATTCGGACGCGATGGCACGCTCGCTCGCCGCCGGGCGCCGCGTCAAGCTGCATGACGTGGGACTGTTCTCCGACGGCACCGCGGTGCGCGAAGTGGGTGAGCACACTTTCAAGTTGGTGCGCGACCACGTCGACGACATCGTGCTGGTCGACACCGACGCGACTTGCGCGGCGATCAAGGACGTGTTTCAGGACACGCGCTCGATCCTGGAACCCGCCGGCGCGCTGTCGATCGCCGGGATGAAGGCGTACGCGCAGCGGGAAAAGCTTAAACAGCGCACGCTCGTCGCGATAGCGTGCGGTGCCAACATGAATTTCGATCGGCTGCGTTTCGTCGCCGAACGCACCGAAGTAGGCGAAGCGCGCGAAGCGCTGTTCGCGGTGACGATTCCCGAAGAGCGCGGCAGCTTCAAGCGTTTCTGCGAGCTGGTTGGCAACCGCAGCGTCACGGAATTCAACTACCGGATCTCGGATGCGAAGGTTGCGCATGTCTTCGTTGGCATCGGCACCGCTGGCGCTGGCGACAATCAGACGCTGGCGCGCGATTTTCGGCGCCATGGATATGCGACTGTTGATCTGTCGCACGACGAGCTGGCGGCCGAGCATGTGCGCTACATGGTGGGCGGCAAGAGCGCTCTGGCCGCCGGCGAACTGATTTACCGCTTCGAGTTTCCCGAGCGGCCCGGGGCTTTGATGAAGTTTCTGACCAGCATGGCGCCGGGCTGGAACATATCGATGTTTCACTACCGCAACCAGGGGGCGGATTACTCGCGCGTGCTGGTCGGCCTGCAGATTCCGCCGAATGAGCGGCGCGCGTTTAGCCGCTTTCTGGCGGCGCTCGGCTATCGCTACTGGGACGAAACCGACAATCCCGCGTATCGCTTGTTTTTGTCGTGAGTTAACGAACGCGCCGCGCCGATCGCTTCGATCTCCATCAGCAGATCCGCTCGGCATACATCGGCGTGCAGCGTCAGCATCGTGCTCGAATTGAGCCCATGTTCGCGAACGACTTGATGCACCAGCGCAGCTTCGTCGGGGTGTCGCACGTACGCCTTTAACAGCAGATCGGAAAGCGTCGCCACGTTGCGTGCACCGCGCCTGACCGCTGCGGCCAGCACCGATTCCAGATTGGCCAGCGTCTCGCGCGTTTGCGCGGCAACGTCTCCATGATGCAGCGTTTGGTGCCCGACGATGCTGGCGGTGCCTGAAACAAAAAGAACGTCGGTGGCATCGCCGCTGCCGCGCCATAACGCTGCGCGTGAAAAATTCGGCGCGCGCGGGCCGTACTGCTGCGGGTACTGATACGCGCTGACCTGGCGCGGATTCTCGATCGCATCGGCCGGCGTTTTCGAAGCCAGGCAGTACAGCACCAGCGGCCCGCCGTGACTGCCGAGCGCGCAGGCTGCCGGCGCGCCGCCGTGCGTCGGCAAGTCTGCCTCCTGATACGCCTTGAACCGCCCCAGATTGAAGTGCCGGTAGCGCT
>JBGTEW010000402.1:0-3680 GCA_041747615.1 Burkholderiaceae bacterium
TGCGCATCTGGCGGGCGGCCGTTGCGAAGGAACACGGCGTGCCGGCGTTTGTCGTTTTTCACGACGGCACATTGCGGGCCATTGCGCAGATGCGGCCAACATCGCTCGGTCAGTTACGAACGGTTTCGGGAGTCGGTGAAACGAAGCTGGAAAGCTACGGCCGAGGGTTGCTTGCCGTCATGGCTGACGCTGGCTAGCCCACGGGATTCAGTTTGAAAACAGGAGTTCGAAGACCCGCTTGGCTCGTGGGGTAAGGTTTTTCGGGTCCGGCCGTTGCACCTTCTCTTCGTCCACCAGCAGCTTTGCATAGGCGGCGAGATAAATGCGCTTAACAACACCGGGCGCAACTAACTGGCGGTCGTAGCCTGGCAGAAAACCCAGCAGCCGAAAGCCCGCACTTTCGAGAGCCCGTTGCTGCTGAACGACGTTGAGGGGCACCATTGCATACAGGAACTCTGCGCCCATCGCCCGCCCGACGTTCTCGTAGGCCACCGTTAACATGCCTGATACTTTTGCACCGCGATGTGCCGGTGACATGACGATGAGCCGGGCGTAAATGGCCAGCGCTTCCACTTCACGTTCCACCGACCACATGCCGGCCAGTTCGTCATTGAACCAGATCGAGTAGACGTAAATATCCTTGTCGTCATCAGCTCCGAGACACACCCGGCTGTGATAGAAATCTTCGCGCAGGTAACAACTGGTGACGCCGACTGCAATATCCGGATGCCACACCTTAATGGCCGCAATGAGCGGGGCGATGTTCGCGCGATCGAGCTGCGCAAAACGATAGCCGTTCGGTAACGGCACCCATGGCACCATTTGATCGATGGCGGGCCATTTCATATTCCGGGCTCCGCAACCACGTGCGGGATTGATGCCGGCTGGCTCGGAAACAACGCCTCAAACAACGCCCTCGCCTTCGGCGTCATTTGGTTCGGATCGGGACGAAGCAGCTCCTCCTCGGGCACCAGCACCTTGCAATAGACCCCTTCGAACACGCGCTTGATGACGCCCGGCGCAACCATCTCACGGTCGTAGCCGGAAGTAAATCCGATGAGCTGCCATCCGGCACTTTCAAGCGCGTGCTGCATGTGGGGGATCTTCAGGGTAGCCAGCCCGAAAAAGAACTCCGCGCCCATCGCCCGCCCGGCAAGCTCCGCAAGCGGCATCACCTTCGATGCCAATCTCGCGTCTCGATGCGCCGGGGCAACGATGATCAGTCGGCCATACAGCGACAACGCGTCGGGTTCCTGCTCCCAGGACCACATGCCAGCCAGCTCATCACCGCGCTTGAACAATCCCACGAAGATGTCTTTCTCGGCCTCGCCATCCAGAAACACTTTGTCGGTGTAGAAATCTTCGCGCAGGTAACAGCTGCCTCCGCCCACGGCAATGTCCGGATGCCACACCTTGATGTTGTCGATGAGTGCAGAAATCCCCGAGCGCGCCAGCATTGCGTAGCGATAGCCGTTCGGCACGGGTGCCATTGCCGACATGGCGTCGATGCTGGGCCAATGCATGGCTGGGTCTTCCGTCTTGAAACTGCGTCTTAAGAGGTTATGAGAAACGAGTGACGATACCCGATGCCCCGTACGGTTGTACACCTCGGCAGAGCTACCGTCGGTGCAATATGACGACGCGCAACACCGCGAAGGAATTCGCGACACGGTCTTTGCAGTATTCAAGGGCCCGATTGCTTAGCCGCCTAGAATCGTGGCGACATCTGCGAACATTTGTGAATCCTAACGAGCACGAGCTTCAGTATCCCTGGGCTGAAGCCCCGGCCCTCGGCACCTGGCTCACATTGCGGCCCGGCGTGCACTGGGTGCGCATGCCGCTGCCGTTCGCGCTCGATCACATCAACCTGTGGGTGCTCGACGACGAGATCGACGGGCGCACCGGCTACACGTTGATCGACTGCGGCATCACCAGCACTGCCACGAAGCAGGCGTGGGAGCAGTTGTTCGACGGCGAGTTCGCCGGCAAACCGCTGCTGCGTGTTCTGTGCACGCATTTTCATCCGGATCACTTTGGTCTGGCGCACTGGCTGACCGCTGGCGGCGAGCGGAAGCGCTGGAGCGCTCCACTGTGGATGACCGCGACCGAGTACGCGTTCGGCCGCTATCTATCAGCCGGTGGCGGCGACAACATCAGTGGCAAGCAGGCGGCACGTCACTTTGCGCGCAACGGGTTGAGCGACGGCGACGCATTGGAGCAGGTGCGCAAGCGGGGCTCGGGTTATTACCCCGGCCTCGTGCCGGCCGTGCCGTTGAGTTTTCACCGGATTCATGAAGGCGACGAAATAGCAGCCGGCCCTGCGCATGCGAAGCGAATTTTTCGCATCATCGTGGGCTTCGGTCATGCGCCGGAGCATGCATCGTTGTACTGTGAAGAAGATCGTCTGCTGGTGGCCGGCGACATGGTGCTGCCCCGCATTTCGACCAACGTCAGCGTGTTCGATCTCGAGCCCGACGCCGATCCGCTGCCGCGCTACCTGCGTTCGCTTGACCGACTGTTGCTGCTGCCGGCCGACACGCTGGTGCTGCCGTCGCACGGAAGGCCTTTCATCGGGCTGCATCAGAGGGTTGGGCAACAGCACCGCCATCATGCCGAGCGGCTCGATGAAGTGCTCGCCGCCTGCGCAACTCCGCAAACCGCTGCCAGTATCGTGCCGGTGCTGTTCAAGCGTGCGCTCGACCCGCACCAGATGACGTTTGCTCTTGGCGAATCGCTCGCGCACCTGCATGCCCTTTGGTACGAGGGCAAGCTCGGCAGGCGCGAAGACGGCGGTGTCTATCGCTTCAGCGCCGTTTCATAGCTGCGAAGAAAACAGCGCAGCGAAGTGCTCCCACAGCTTCTCGCGCCACGGACGCGCTTGCCACTGCTCGTAAGTAATGCGCCGCGTGTGCTTCAGGTCTGCTTCGAACGACTCGGTTTGCATGCGTGCGAAGTCCGCGTCGTAGACATTCAAATTTGCTTCGTCGTTCAAGCGAAACGAGCGGCTGTCGAAGTTGGTCGAGCCTACCGATGACCAGAGACCATCGACAATCAGCAGCTTGACGTGGTACATCGTCGGCTGATATTCGTGAATCTGCGCGCCCGCCTGCAGCAGCGGTCCCCAGCCCGCGCGCGACGCGCTGCGCACGAAGTCGGCGTCGATATGTTCGCCGGGCAGGATCAGACGCACGCGCACGCCGCGCTTTATGGCGACGGTCAGCGCCTCGCTGGTGACTTCGTCCGGGACGAAATACGCCATCGCCAGATCGATCGATCGCGTCGCCGCCGCGATCGACAGCAGGTACATCAGGTGCATGCTCTCCGAGCCGCCTTCGCTCGAACTCTGGAACACCTGCGCGTACATCGGCCCCACAGTCTTCTGCGGCGGAAAGTAGGCATCGCCGTGCAGCACGGAGCCACTGACGCTGGTCCAGTTGTCCGTGAATGCAGCCTGCATCTGCCCAACGGCCGGCCCTTCAATGCGGTAGTGGTTGTCGCGCCAGTGTTGCGGGTCCTGCGCGTCGCCGGTCCATGCGTCGGCGATGCCGACACCGCCGGTAAAACCGATGCGTCCATCGACCACCAGCAGCTTGCGATGCGTACGGTTGTTCACGCGGCCGAGGTTGTACCAGCGCAGCGGCCGGTACTTGCGGAAGTCCACACCTGCATCGATCATCGAC
>JBGTEW010000403.1:0-6558 GCA_041747615.1 Burkholderiaceae bacterium
GTTGACATGCTGGCCGCCGGCGCCTGACGCGCGAAACACATCGATGCGGATCTCGCTCGAGTCGATCTTCACGTCGTCGATCTCGTCGGCCTCCGGCAATATTGCCACGGTGCACGCCGAGGTATGGATGCGTCCCTGCGATTCGGTGACCGGCACCCGCTGAACACGGTGGCCCCCCGATTCGAACTTGAGCTTCGAGTACGCGCCGGTCCCAACCAGCCGCACGATGACTTCCTTGTAGCCGCCCATATCGGACTCGCTTTCGGAGATCATCTCGCTCGCCCAGCGCTTGCGCTCGGCATAGCGGAGATACATGCGCAGCAGATCGCCGGCGAACAACCCGGACTCGTCGCCGCCGGTGCCGGCGCGGATCTCGAGGAAGATATTGCGATCGTCGTTCGGATCTCGCGGCAGCAGCAGCCGTTGCAGATCGTCCTCCAGCGTCGCAATGCGCGCTTTCGACGACTCGATCTCCTCTTCGGCAAGGGCCTTCATGTCCGGCTCCGCAAGCATCTGCTGTGCATCCTGCAGGTCGCTCTCTGCGCTGGTGTAGTCGTGGAACCGCGTGACCACGGGTTCGATTTCGGCGCGTTCCTGGCCGAGCGAGCGAAAGCGGTTCATGTCACGCGCGGCATTCTCGTCCGACAGCTGCAAATCGATTTCTTCGAGCCGCCTCGATAGCTGCTCGAGCTTTACCCGCATGGACGTTTTCATCAGGCCTTCGTCGCCGGTGCGAGCGGCAAGCTCGCATCCGGTGGTCTAATCCGAATAAAAGCGTGCCAGCAAAGCCTGCAGCCGCGCATGGTCGGCGTCATCGCCGGCCGCCCGCAGGGCGCTCATCGGGTCATGCAGAAACTTGTTGGTCAATGCCTGCGACAACTGATCTATCACGCGCTCCGGCGGCTCGCCTTTGGCAAGCAGTTTCAATGCACGCTGCAGCTCGCGCTTGCGCAACGCGTCCGCACGCCCGTGCAGGTCCTGGATCGTCGGCACCGCGCGACGGACCCTGATCCATTCCTCGAAATCCCGCACGCGGGACTCGATGATCGCTTCGGCTTGCGCCACTGCAGCCTGTCGCGAATCGCTGGCACCGGCAACGATTCGGCCCAGATCGTCGACGGTATGCACGTACACGTCATCCAGTCGCGCCACTTCCGGCTCGACGTCGCGTGGCACCGCCAGATCGACAATGAACATCGGTTTGTGCCGGCGCGTTCGGATTGCGCGCTCGATCATGCCGAGCCCGATGATCGGCAGCAGGCTCGCCGTGCACGAGACGACAATGTCGAACTTCGCGATCGTGTCGGGCAGATCGCCCAGCTTCATCGAGCGGCCGTGCAGCCGCGATGCGAGCGCTTCGCCACGCTCCAGCGTGCGATTCGCTACCGTGATCGACTTCGGTCGTTGCGCGCAAAAATGAGTCGCGGTCAGATCGATCATCTCGCCGGCGCCGACGAACAGCACATCGCTTTCTGCCAGGTCGCCGAAGATTTTCTTCGCGACCCGAACTGCGGCGGCTGCCATCGACACCGACTGCGTGCCGATCTCGGTCGTCGTGCGGACTTCCTTGGCGACTGCAAACGTGCGCTGAAAAAGGTGGTTCAGCATTAGGCCGAGCCCGCCGGCGCTGCGCGCAAGCCGTTCGGCCTCCTTCATCTGGCCCAGGATCTGCGGCTCGCCGAGCACCATCGAATCCAGGCCGCTGGCGACGCGAAACGCATGCCGGACGGCATCGACGTGCGGCAATACATACGAGTGGCGCTGCAGCTCGCTCAGGTCCAGCTGCTTCTCGGCTGCCACGAACTCGTGCAGCGCGCTTTGGGCGCGCTGTGGGTCTCCGGCCGCGCAATACAACTCGGTACGGTTGCAGGTCGATACGATCGCCGCCTCGCATACGTGGCCGCCCGCGGGCTCGCGCAGCCGCTCGCAAAGGCGGCCGATCGTGGCGCCCACTTCCTCGGCGACAAAAGCCACACGCTCGCGCACAGCCAGCGGGGCTGTCGTGTGGTTCACGCCAAGAGTCAAAAGTTGCATCGGTAAGGTCTCGCTAGAGCCCGGCGTCGCAGTCTGCAAAACAAGCCCGCGAAAGCGCTGGAATTATAGGTGGCGACCCCTCTGGCTGGCCCGCCGATTACAGGCGTGGAACCTGGGAATATGGCTTAACCTGTCGCCGATGCCGTCAGCCGCGATAACCGTTCGCACCGCCGCGCGATCCAGGAAAGCGCCGGGGGCGACCCCGATACCGTCGACCCCGCGCGACATTGCCCGGATTGCGAGCGATTGCCGCAAGCTGGTCACGCGGCGAGCGCTGATCTCTGCCGGCGCGTCGGTGATTCCGCTCCCCGGCGTCGATGTCGCGGTAGACATCACGATGCTGATGCGCATGCTCGAACAGGTCAACCACCGATTCGGCCTGACGCCCGACCAGATCGAACAGCTCGCGCCGCATCGGCGGTTGTTTGCCTACCAGTCGGCGATGGCGGTCGGCAGTGCGTTCGTCGGCCGTATCATCACCCGTCAACTGGTGATCCGGCTGCTGGGAACGATCGGTGTCCGCGTCAGCGCGAAACAGGCAGCCAGGTATGTTCCATTTGCCGGTCAGGCCGTTGCAGCCTCGCTGTCGTTCGCGGCGCTAAAAACGCTCGGCGACCGCCACGTCGATGATTGCGTGCGGGTCGCCGAGGCATTGAACGAACTTCGCGACGACAACGTCGTCGCCACCTACTAGTCCAGTGAACCGGATAAATCGCCCCCGAGCGGCTGTGCAGCGGCGCGCCAGGCTAGGCGCAAAGCGCAGTCGATATCGGGAATATCGCGAGCATTTGCAACGACGCCTGGAGCGTCGAGGCGCAGACGAGCGGGGGTGTATTTCATCCGGTTCACTGGACTAGATCCCCTTGTCGCGTACCAACGCCTCGCCGATCGTCTTGGAGAAGTCCTGAATCGTCTGCTGCATCGAAGTGGTCGGCGTCGTCGTCGACGAGCCGGACCATAACAGCGTGTACTCCTTGACGTCGAACAGCCGTGTATCGACCAGCACGTTCTGCACTGAATAGACGCTCGGAGGGATCGAGTACGCCGTCGACCAGAAGCCATGGTAGTAGCCATAGAAACCCGGCCATCCGAAGCCCCAGGGCGGGCCCGCCACCAGACCCGGGGACACCCGCACTTCGTTGGTCACGCTGACGGTGCGCGAGATCAGCACCGCATCGGCGCCGGCATTCTTCAGCGCGGACTGAATCGCCTGCTGTTCCGACGGGCCATCGTCCGGCAGCACCTTGTACGACTGCACCGCCTTGACACCGCGCGCAGCCAACTGCGCCACCATCGCGTCTTCAAAAATCCGGCGCGCGGTCGAGTCCCGGTTGATCCCCATCACCATCACGCTCTTGACTGGCAAGCGGCTGCCGGCCTGCGGGTTTACCCATTGCGCATTCAGCTGCGTACTGGTGGCGCAACCCGATAGCGCAAGCACGGCCGCCGTCAGAAGCAGTACGCCTTGCGCGACGCTTGCCCATGGTTTACTCATCGCGAATCTCCTCAAGTCTCCCGGCTAGTTCTCGTATCGACCCAGGCGCACCTGAGTGTTTCCCGGTCTTAGGTGCCTCATCGAAGGCATCACCAGCACCGTGTCGTCATAGGGCGCCGACCAAACCGTTTCGCCATCACGTGCAATGGGCGTGCCGGCCCTGGGAACGACTCCCAACCCTTCGATCGGGACCAGGAACTCAAAGTTCATCGATTTCGCGACCACCGCCTCGGTGACGCGGACCAGCCGCTGTTGAGTCGGCGGTTTCACGCGCAGCCTGGGCTCGATCGATGCCACCGGCACGCTGCCGGTTGCTGCAAGGAAGCGCAGCATGGTGTCGACCGCCACGTCGGCGGCGGCAGCTTCCCAGTGCTGGCCGCACTCGATCAGCAGTGCCGCACGCGGACTTGCCGGATCATTGAAGCCGCCGCGGTCGCGCACGCGCACGCCCGCCGGGTGGCCGGTGTCGATCAGCAGATCGGCCGGTACTCCGACCTTGTGCGCCAGTGCAGTGTGCTTGTCGATTAAGCCGCACACCATGATCGGGCGACACGGCTCGTGCATCGAATGAATGTCGAGCAGGAAATCCGCCGCGTCGACAAACGGCTGCACGTTGCGCGCGCGGCGCAGTTCCAGCGAATCGCGCTCGCCGAACAGCACTTCATCGGCCCATACGCGGTTGTAGTCTTCATCGACGTAACGCGAGGCATCGGGATCGTCGAAGTCGAACCGCGCGTACGCCTCAACATTGGCAAATGCAGCGATTAGCTTGCCGGCGAGCGGCCGGATTTTTTCGCGAAATAGATATTCGAGCGCAAGCGCGCCGCAGAACTCGTTGCCATGCGTCAATGCCTGCACCATGACGGTCGGCCCGGCGCGACCCGAGTCGAAGACGTGCACGTAATCGACTCCGCTATTGCCCTGCCTGAAGGGTCCGATATCGGGCGGCCTTATTTCGACCGGGTGATGTTTAGCCACGACGAGGATGCCTCCCTATGAAATCCATGACAGCCTCGATCAACGCATGCAGCTTGCGCTTCAGCGGTTCGAAGCCGGCGTTGGGTTCGCGCGTGGTTTCATCCATGTACAGACGCTTGTTGATTTCGAGTTGCAGGCTGTGGCGCCCGGTGGCGGGATTCGAGTACGCCTTGACCAGTTCGACGCCCTTGTACGGATCGTTGACCCTGACGCTGTGGCCCATTGCGCTCAGCGTGGCGCGAACGAACTCGGTGAATCCGCGATCGCAGGTCGTACCGTCCCGGTCTCCGAGGACAAAGTCCGCGCGCGCAGTCCCTTCGCCGTCCTCGCCCATTTTCCCCGCCACCGATTTCATCGAGTGGCAATTGATGTGATAGACGTGGCCAAAGCGTGAGCGCGTCGTGTCCAGCAGGCCGCGCAGCGCCCGATGGTACGGCGCATGACAGCGCTCGATCCGGCCCAGCACTTCGTCGATCGTGAGCTTGCGGCCGTAGATCGCACGGCCGTCGTCCAACGTACGCCAGATCAGAGATTTGCCGATCATCGCCTTGCCGCTCGGATTATGCTCGTGCGGCCAGACCCCCCCTTCGATCAGATCGAGGTCGATATCGCCGGCATGACGGTTGGCGTCTAGATACGTGCGCGGCGTTAGCGCGGCGAGCAGCGGAACTCCCAGCTCGGTCGCCGGCAGGTACAGCTCGTCAACGAAACAATCTTCGCCATCGCGCAGGTCGAACTCCGACACGATCGCGTCAAAGTCGGACGGAAACTGTGCCCCCGAGTGTGGCGAATCGAGAACCAGCGCAGTCTTGGGCTCATTGGCACCAACAGCGGGACCGTGGATGCGCAGACCTGGGTCGATCATGGCAGGGGCGACCTGGGAGCGTTACCGAAGCGCGCCCGATGTCATCCCTAATCTGAGTGCGTGCACCAGCACCGCCAGCGCCTGCCGCGGCTTCAGGATATTCAATTGAATCGCAAGAGGAGGGTCTGACGCGACAACCTCTCCGTCATCGGAGAATAAGAGCGTGGCGACCAGCGTTCTTGACGGAGGCTGTTCCGACCGCAGGCGACTGAACTCGATGCGGCCCTGCGGTTTGCCACTGATGGCATCGAACAGGAAGCGGCATTCGAGCACCTTGCCGAAGTAGCGGCAGAGGAATCTGTCCTGCGCCTCATCTCGTTCGACCGCCACACCCTTGACCTCGGTTTGCTGGCGCATGAAATCATCTGCATACGCTGCAAACTGAAGAAACGTCGTGCGCAGTTTGCCGTGGGCCAGGAAGAGTTTGCCCAAAGAATCGATATCGATGTCAATCTGGTCCATCAGCCTTCTGTAGTCGTTGATGCTCTCTTACGCTGCGACGACAGCCGCTGTCGGCACCTTCGCCTGATCGCGCGCCAGCTCTTCGCGCGTGGTGATCCGGCGGAACCAGACCGTGATCGCGCTCGAGGTCAGAACGATGAAAAGCGAATAGAGCACCGGGATCAGCAACACCTGCTGCTGCATCGTTCCAGTGAACGTCAGCGTCACGATCAACACCGCCAGCGGACCGTTCTGAATGCCGGTTTCGAGTGCGATCGTGCGCGCACGCCGCGTATCCTGCCGCAGGCCGCGCGATAACGCGTAGCCAAGCAACATGCCGGTCAGCCCCAGTCCGATCGCTGCGAAGTAGACACTACCCGACGTCGTCATCAGCAGCTGCCAGTTGCGAGGCACCCAGGAGCCGATCAGAAACAGGATGACGAACACGCCCAGCAGCGCGCCGATCAGCTCGATTGTGGCGCCGATATTGGGATTCCATTTGCGCAGTGCGATGCCGATCACGGTCGGCACCAGCAGCACGACCAGTATCTGAGCCACATTGCCTGCCGGGATCACGTACTCGCTGGAGACCTCCAGCAGTCCACCGTAGAAGGCCAGCAGCAGCGGCACCATGATCACCGCGACCAGCGTCGAACAGACCGTCATCATGATCGACAGTGCGAGCGCGCCCTTGCTGAAGTACGCGAAGATGTTCGACGTCGTTCCGCCCGGCATGCAGCCCATC
>JBGTEW010000404.1:0-3061 GCA_041747615.1 Burkholderiaceae bacterium
CCGCGAGCGTCCGGCGCGCCGCGACGCCTTCGAGCGCAGACCCGAGCGCACCCATGCGCCGGTTGCCCCGGTAGACGACTTCTTCTGCAAGCCGTACGAGGCAAGCGCGGCCGATGCGGCTAAAGTCGAGCCACCGAACGAAGTCGGTGCCTCGCGTACCCAGAAGCCGGCCAAGGTCGCCGCTCTACTCGGGGGTAGCAAGCGCTAGCGCCTGCTCGAGGTCCCACAAGATATCGTCGATCGACTCGATACCGATCGACAGCCGCACCATCTCCGGCAGCACACCGGCCGCGCGCTGTTCGTCTTCAGACAACTGCCGGTGCGTCGTTGACGCCGGGTGAATCACCAGTGATTTCGCATCGCCGATGTTCGCGAGGTGGGACAGGAACTGCAGGCTGTCGATGAACTTTTCGCCGGCCGCAGAACCGCCCTTGATGCCGAACGTCATCACGCTCGACGCGCCGGGTTCGCCTTCAATCTCCCGCAAATACTTTTTCGCGAGCTTGTAGTACGAACTCGACTTCAGCCCCGGCCAGTTGACCCATTTAACTTTCGAATGCGACTCGAGAAACTCGGCGACGCGCCGCGCGTTCTGTACGTGACGCTCCATCCGCACGTGCAGCGTCTCCAGTCCCTGCAGCAGCATCCACGCCGACAGCGGCGCCAGCGATGATCCATGGACGCGCAGCACTTCCATGCGCGCCTTCATCGTGTACGCGAAATCGCCGAAGGTTTCCCAGAACTTGACGCCGTGATAGGCCTTCGACGGCGCCACCATGTCGGGAAACTTGCCGTTGCCCCAGTCGAACTTGCCGCTTTCGACCAGCACGCCGCCGATCGTCGTGCCGTGACCGCAGATGTACTTGGTGGCCGAGTGCACGACGATGTCGGCGCCCCAGTCGAACGGGCGGCACAGGTACGGCGACGTCATCGTGTTGTCGATCATCAGCGGAATCTGCGCTTCGTGCGCGATTGCCGCAACCGGCTCGATGTCGAGTACGTTGATCTTCGGATTGCCGAGCGTCTCGGCATAGATCAGCCGCGTGTTCGGCTGGATCGCGCGCCGGAAATTCTCGGGGTCGTCCGGATCGACCAGCGTCGCCTGAATTCCCATCTTCGGCAGCGTGACCGCGAACTGCGAATACGTGCCGCCGTACAGCAGGCTCGATGCGACGATGTGCTCGCCGGGCTGAACGATCGCCAGGATCGCGGTTAGTTGCGCTGCCATGCCGGAGCTGGTCGCCAGTGCAGCGCGCCCGTTCTCCAGCGCGGCAACCCTTTCCTCGAACACGGCAACTGTCGGGTTGCTGATGCGCGAGTAGACGTTGCCGAACGTTTGCAGGTTAAACAGGCTCGCCGCGTGATCGGCCGAGTCGAATACGTAACTTGTGGTTTGGTAAATCGGCTGCGCACGCGAACCCGTTACCGCGTCAGGCAACTGGCCTGCATGCAGGCACAGCGTCTCAATGCCAAACGATCGATCCGCCATGCGCTAGTACGGCAGTTGGCGTGGCCGACGCGCCGAAATCACGCGCGTGTTGACGCCCGCCCAGTTAAGCCCGCCGAACAGCCTTCCGTGCTCGATCTTCACGCAGCGGTCCATCACAACGTCGAGTCCCGCAGCGCGCGCTTTCTCGGCGGCGGCGTGATTGACGACGCCGAGCTGCATCCATAGCGTCTTGGCGCCGATCGCGATCGCTTCCTCGGCGAGCGGACCAATGTCGTCTGCCTTGCGGAAACAATCGACCAGGTCGATCGAGCCCGCAGCGCGCGCCGCGGTCAGGCTTGGATAGCACGGTTGTCCGAGCACCTCGCGGTACTTCGGATTCACCGGAATCATCGTGTAGCCATGCTCCAGCAGATACTTGCCGACGAAATAGCTGGGCCGATGCCACTCGGCGGAGATGCCGACCACCGCGATGCGGCGACGGTCGTGCAGCAACCGCCGCAGGGTGGGAATGTCCGTCGAGTCGGCCATGCAGCGATTCTATCGACCGATCCAACGCGACACGCCATATAAAGTTAAGGGCAGTGGGCTGCGATCACCTCGCAACGGGTCTAAGTCGCCCGTCCCAGCGAAAGATCTGTTGCTCGGAGTTGACGAGCCAGGGTGTGGGGCCGGCGGACAGCGCTACCGCCCCGCCGTCAACTCGGCGCCAGTTCTTGCCTCTCCAGCGTTGGACGCTGTAGCCGCCTGGGACAGCGTCGGTCCCAAGCACCCATGGAGTTCCATCGGTGGCGACCGTGACCGCTGTCGCGCGGCCCGGAAAGCGCTGCCACTCGCCAGAGTGGGACAGGCGAAAAATTTCACCGCGATCGTTAACCACCCATGGAACTCCGCCCGGACCGACGTCGATGCGTACCGCCCCACCGGGCACTACGTCCCAGTCGCTGCCGTTCCAGCGATGAATCGTCAAGCCTCCGGCCGTGGGCGTGATGCCGACGACCCAGACCGAGCCGTCGGCGCCGATACCGATGTCGGTAGCCAGCCCTGGCAGCCGCTCCCAACCTGCGCGGCCCAGACGAAAAATTTCGTTATTCGAATTCACTACCCACGGATTGCCCTGCGGATCGACATCGAGCCGTACTGCAGCCCCGGGGACGATCTGCCAGTCGTACCCCGCCCATCGATAGATGGAATGTCCACCCTCGACTCTGTCGATTCCGATCACCCACACATCACCGCGCGCTCCGACGCCAACGTCGGTTGCCAACCCCGGCAGGAGCTGCCACTGCGCAGACACCACGGTAGAGCAGAGTGAAAGCAAAATACTTAGGAATAAGCGGACTGTCATGGTCGACCTACGCGGTGAGGAGAAGAGAACAGGCATTCAGCGTGCCCGAAGACTGCATAACGTAATGACCGCTGGATGGGTCGACCGGAATTACTTCCGTCTCCTTGCTGCAAAAAAAGCCACCAGCGGTGGCTTCAAGTTTGGTGGAGGCGGCGGGAATCGAACCCGCGTCCGCGAATGATCCAGATCCAGTTCTACATGCGTAGCCGGTCTATTTGAGCTCTCACCACGCGCTTGGCCGATCGGCAGGCCGTCGCGCAGCCAGT